>NZ_JBNBPL010000004.1:0-255990 GCF_059412425.1 Pantoea sp. CFCC18177 | reverse complement strand
AGCGGATAAAGATGGGACTGGGCGGACTGAGTCCGGTGGAGTACCGGACTCATAATCAAATTAAGCTGACTTAAAGAGTCCAGGTTAAGGGGTTCAGTTCAGTCTACCGAACCCTTGATGTCCGCGCCGCCGTCGTCTTTCAGCCACAGATATACTGGAATTGCCATGTGTTACTCCTTTTCTTCATGAGCACCGTCACCATCCCGTGATGACGGCAGGGTTGCATCCGGCACCTGACAGGCATCCGCCTGCGGTACCAGACTGATTTCTACGCGGCGGTTAGCCGCCCGGCCCTCAGCGGTGTCATTGCTCGCCATCGGGCGGCTCTGACCAAAGCCCTGCACCGCAAAGCAGCTTTCATCTACATCACCGGTGTCGCGCATCCAGTCACGTACCGCTTCCGCGCGACGCTGAGACAGCTGTTGGTTGCTCTGCGCGCTGCCGGTACTGTCGGTGTAGCCACTCACCACAATCAGCCAGCCCGGCTTCGCCTTGATGTCGACCAGCGAATTCACCAGCATTTTGGTAGAGCCTGGTTTCAGGCTGGATTTACCGGAGTCAAACAGCGACATCGCGCTCAGGCGAACCAGCGTCGGCTGTGCGGATGGTTTCAGCACCGGTTTTGCTTCAGGTTCAGGTGCCGGCACCCATGTGCCGATCGCGCGCAGCACTGGCAGATGCAGGTGACCGCCCTGATACAGCCCCAGGCCCAGCCGAAGCGGCTCTCCCTGACGCGCAAAGGTGTCGAGTTGGCTGGCATCTTCCCGCAGCACCGAGACCGCCGCCCGCTTTGGCACGTAATCGGTCATGGCGATGTGGTTGTAATGATGGATGTCAAACGCAACCCGGCGAATAAGGGACTGGTTGTTCCAGGCCACCGCGCACAGCGCAATAACAGCCGCTGCAACGAAGGCGTTCAGTGCCAGACGCATGGCCCGCGTGCGTGGCGTCAGCCCCCATCCCTGCGGCAACAACGGGAGGATAAATTCCGGGAGGGTGATATCCGCGGCTGAAGCGGCGTCGGCACGCCGGATAAGGGTGTGCTGTTGCAGCCACGCCTGCCACAGTGAAGCCGCTCCCACATCCGGCTCGCCCGGCTGCAGTTGCATCACCGTTCCGGCAGGCATGACGGCATCAACGTCAGAATGTGCGTCAGTCAGCACAGTCAGCACCTGCTGGCGCGTCCACGCATCCAGTGCGTTCAGCAGGATCTGCTGCTGCATCGTCACGCTGCCGCCCGACTGCAGCCACTCTTCAGTACCGCGCGGGGCGGTGTCATCAAGCCAGATTTGCGCCTCGTTTCCCGCCAGCTGAACCCACCACAGCGGCGTAGAGCAGAGCGTCATCTGACCCGCTACGGCGACGTTAATCAGCAGCGGCAGCGGCTGACGGGTTTCACGGCGCAGCAGCGCGATTTGCCAGCGCAGCGCGAACAGTTCATTTTCCAGCGCGGCGCTGTCCTGCTGTTGCTGCGGGCTGAGGTTCAGGCAGACGATCATCTGCCTGCCCCAGTCCGGGCGTAGTTGTAGCAACTCGCGAATACGGTGCTGCACATCGCTGCTGTCACTGACGCGAATAATGCAGCCGTGCGGCAGAATACTCAGCGGGTCCGCGTCCGGATGCGCGTCCGCGTCCGGATGCGCGTCCGCGTCCGGATGCGCGTCCGCGCCAGTGCACAACACTACCGGCTGACGATAAGCGGCCTCCGGCAGCGCGGGCCATAACGCCTGCTCAGCCTGAGTGCGACGGCGTGAAAATTTCACCATCGCGATACACATCAGCAGAGTTACCGCCAGCAGCAGCAACACGCCCATGCCGCGCGACACCGGCAGGAAAAACAGGCACAGCGTGGCCGCCAGTGACCAGACCCAGAGCGCCAGCAGGCGCGAGAGCACAAGGGTCATCCGTTCACTCCGGGTAGCAGCGTGGTGATGAGATGGTCGAGCCAGCGGTCAAGTCCCCACCACAACGCCGCCAGCAGTAGCGCCGTCAGACCAAGACGCGCAGGCCAGTTGCTGAACCAGCCAGCACGCAGGCCACTGTTGGCCATTGCCAGTAACGGCGCGTCGGCAGCGCGTGTGAACGGGGGCACTCGCTGAGTCAACGCCTTCACCAGCTGCTGCCTGGCCGGTGCTTCAGCAGCCGCATAGCCACCGAGGAAGCCCAGCATCATGACGCGGTGAAAGCAGGTCAGTACCAGGGCGTCAGCAGACGGTTGCGCGAGCACCTGCTGCATGCGGTCGCACAGCGTTTCACCCGCGTCGATAGTCTGCAGAAAGTGGCCCTGCAGCGGCATGTGATACCACTGAACGCAGGCATCATCCTGCACGCCGCGCCCTTTCACAGCCTCATCGAGCAGCGCGCACTGCGCCAGCAGGATGTCGTGGCGGCTTTCGCGGCTGACGCCTGCATCGCGTAATACCTGCTGTACCCGTTCAGCATCGCTGACACAGCGCTGCCACAGCGCCAGCCCTTCACCTTCAGCTAACTGCGGTCCGTGGCGCAGGCTGATGACCTGTAGCCAGGTATCCTGCAGCAAAGCATCGATATCAGGGGTTTCAGTCGGGGTTTTGTCACTCATGATCTCAGCACCGCGAAGAGTTCCAGTTCCGGGTCGCCCAGCGTGCCGGGGACGTAAAACATGCAGCTGCCGCTGTCGAGCATCGCCCGCGCCGACGGATGCGACAGATCCAGCGAGAAGTACTGGTTTTCCAGGCGCAGCGGTATGGCTGCGGGCACGTGACTGAGCGGCTTAAGCGGGATCCCCAGCTGCGAGCTGTTGACCAGCGCCATCACCTCATCCGGGCTGCCGACCTTGCACTGGCGTGGGAACTGCTCCTGCAACTGCGTTACCGGCAGCGGCGAGCGTACGGAGAGGTAGAAATCGGTCTCCTCGCGCAGGCGCGGGTCGTTGAGGCGCGCCTGCCACTGGCGCAACCGGCGGTCATGGGTCAGCTCCACCGCCACCATGCGCGACGGCAGGCTGGCTTCCAGCAACGTGCTGAGCAGGCTGAACAGCGGCGGAAAGACCTCGTTAAGGTTGTCATGACGATACGCCGGGATAGCGCTGACCTGATGCTCCAGTGAGAACGTCAGCAGGCTGCCCGCCAGGCGGGCAAGTTCAGGCCACAGCCGCTCCGGCGGGGTCTGCGGATGACGCAGAAAACCGGACAGTACCGGCTCGGCGCTGTTGAGCGCGTTCAGCAGCCAGAACAGCGAGACATCCGCAACGGCAAAATCAGCCATGCGCTGATTACTCTCACGGCGCATCGCCATCAGCCGCACCAGACGCGCACGCAGCTGGGTGACCAGCATCTCCAGCGCTGATACCAGCCAGGGGCTGGCCTGCATCGTCAACAGCGGCGGCAAAAAGCCGCTGTCCAGCGTCCAGCCGCCCTGTGCATCCTGATGCAAGCGGGCGACCGGACAGGTCAGCCAGTCGCTGTTGTCCTGATGGGCGTAACGCAGCGCGAGCGCCGGATGCAGCACCGCAATCTGGCGGGAATCATCGCCAAACAGGTTGCGGACGTCGCGCCAGCGCTGACGAAAGCGCACTGGCCGCTCGGCCAGTGCATCGTCAGTCAGGCTGTTACCGCCACTGGCATACAGCTGCGGCAGCGCCAGAACAACCGTGACTTCCTTGCGGTCCGCCTCCAGCGCCAGCGTCGGCGGCAGCGGATCGGCGTTTTGCGTGTCGACCAGCGTGCCGTCGGTGAAGCGCACGTGCAGATGACGCGGCTGAAGGCGGCCCAGCTTCAGCGCCTCCGGCTCAAACTCCGCCTGCAGTACGCCCCAGGGCTGGTTAAGCCCCATGCGCGCGATACATTCGCTCTGCCACGTCTGCCAGGCAGACTGCTGCTGAAAGTGCTGGGGGGAGATCAGCGTGCCCCGCCCCCACAGTGGTTGTTCTGATTTCATCCCTGTCTCCGCCTTACGCCTTGGCCTTCGGCATCTGCGATACCAGCGACAGGTTCACGTCCATGCCTTCCACCTGGAAGTGCGGCACTGCGAACAGGCGCACGCGGAAGAAGCCCGGGTTATCCTCGATATCTTCGACCACCACCTTCGCGTCGCGCAGCGGGTGCGAGGCCTGCAGCTCGTCGCCCGGATCGGTCATCTCGGTCACCAGACCGCGTACCCAGGTGTTCAGCTCCAGCTCCAGCAGGCGGCGATCCTTGGTGGTGCCGATGTTTTCGCGCTGAATAAGCTTCAGGTAATGGGCAATGCGTGACAGCAGGAAGATATACGGCAGACGCGCGTTGATGCGGCTGTTGGCCGTGGCATCAGCGGTGTCATACAGCGCCGGTTTCTGCGTGGAGTTCGCCGAGAAGAAGCAGGCGTAGTCGCGGTTTTTGTAGTACGACAGCGGGATAAAGCCGAGGTTGGCGAACTCAAACTCACGGGTTTCCGGGATCATCACTTCAGACGGGATTTTCACCTGGTTGCCGGTACCGAGGTCATACAGGTGGATGGGTAAGTCTTCTACCGCGCCGCCCGCCTGCGGGCCACGGATCTGCACGCACCAGCCGTTGCTGATAAAGCTTTTCACCATGTTGGCGGCGAAGGCAAACGCGGCGTTGGTCCACAGGTATTTATCGTGGTCCGGACCTTTGACTTCCTCAACGTAGTTGAAGCTGCGCACTGGCACGGTGTCCGGGCCGTACGGCAGACGACCCAGCACGCGTGGCATGGTCAGGCCGATGTAGCGTGAGTCGTCGGTTTCGCGGAAGGATTTCCATTTGATGTACTCGGCACGGTCAAAGTAGTTGCCGATATCTTTGATGGCCGCCACCTCTTCCATCGAATCCTTCAGGAAGAATGCCGGGCCCGCCGAGCCGATAAACGGCATGTGTGCCGACGCCGCCACTTTGGAGATATTGCGCAGCAGCGCCACGTCCTGCGCGGAGGCATCAAATTCATAAGCGGAAATCACTGCGCCAATCGGCTCGCCACCCGGCGTGTCGTATTCGGCTACGTAGGTCTGCAGGTAGAGGCCACTCTGGATGATTTCCGGTGCGTCTTCAAAGTCCTGGCGCAGGTCTTCTTTCGACACGTCGAGCACTTCCAGCTTCACGTTCTGGCGGAAATCGGTTTTATCCACCAGCGACTTCAGGCCGCGCCACACCGACTCCACTTTCTGGAATTCGTCGTGATGCATCACCGCATCCAGCTGGCGGCTGATCTGATAATCCAGCTCGGCGATATGGTGATCCAGCAGGGTTTTATCCAGCTTCTCCACCTTCGCACCGCTGATTTTCAGACGCGTCAGGAATACCTGCATCGCAGCGGTCACGCGCTCATCTGCGGAGGCATCCGACATCGCCTGGTTGTCCTGCCAGACGTTAAGCTCGCTCAGCGTCTTGACCGGGCTCAGGTTAATTTTTTCAAACAGGGAAGCGTACACGCCCTCTGCAGCCGGGCGCTCCAGCACGGTGGTCTCACCGGCAGTCTGGTTTTCATTCTGAACTGACATCAGCATGGTCTCTCGTATTAGTCCGTTAAAGGGGATGTTCAGCCGTTGTCGCTGGCGAGGGCAGAAAGTTCGCTACGCAGCTCATCGCTGAGCGCAGGATCTTTGAGGATGGCTTCCAGCTCTTTGCGGAAAGTCACGTTGTCGAGCAGGTTGGATTTGAGGTCGCGCAGCAGATTGCGCATCGCCAGCATCGCTTTGAGTTGGGGGATCTGGCGTGCGACCTGCTCCGGTTCGAAGTCTTTCATATTGCTGAAGGTCAGGTTAACCGCCTGCTCGCTGCCATCGCCTGCCAGGGTGTCCGGCACGGTGAGACGTACAGCGGGAGAGAAATCTGCCAGCACGCTGTCGAAGTTGTTTTTGTTAACGTTGACCTTCTCGCGCTCGGAAATCACGCGATCTTCCTGGCCGTTGCTGAAATCACCGGTGACCAGCAGCTTGAGAGGCAGCTCCATTTTGCGGGCTGCACCGCCGGTGTGTACGTCAAGTTTGATATTGACGCGCGCCTTGGGGATTTCATTTTGATAAGAATTACTCATATAAACTCCTGTAAGAAAAGCGCGGAAAGCACGCTTCAAGCACACTTTCCTTGTGTGATTCGGCGCGAATATAGCTCAGGGCGATTTGAGTTAGCAACAGGCAATGTTGATCTTTATGATCTGATTTATATAAGAAATTTCTGATGTGTGGTTTTAAGTCGTTGAAGTTAATCCGGGATTTTGATTAGGAACACTCCGAAAATAAATTTTTTTCGTTGATCATCCTTACGACTTCACCTTAAGAATAATCGCAAGAAATATCCTAAACCCTAATGTATTTACCAGAGAAACAGTACCCATTAAAAATCATTCGGCAGGCGATTTTCAGGCAGAAAAAAACCCGCAGGATGCGGGTTGGAAAGGGTCAGCTATTACGCTGTAAATGGCTACTGACAAAGGCTCGACAACGCTCCGACAGCGGATCATTAAACACCTGCTGTGGCGGCCCAGACTCCTCGATTTTCCCTTGATGAAGAAACACCGCTTTGTTGGACACGTCGCGCGCAAAACCCATTTCATGGGTGACGATAATCATCGTGCGCCCCTCTTCCGCCAGGCTGCGAATAACCCGCAGTACTTCTCCCACCAACTCCGGATCGAGCGCTGATGTAGGCTCGTCAAACAGAATGGCCTTGGGCTGCTGTGCCAACGCGCGCGCAATCGCCACGCGCTGTTGCTGCCCACCCGAAAGCTGCGAAGGCCACGCGTTGCGCTTTTCATACAGCCCGACACGCTGCAATAAAGCTTCGGCTTCTTCAATCGCTTCCTTGTTGCTGCGCTTCTGCACATGAACCGGCGCTTCGATGATGTTCTGCAATACCGTTTTATGCGGCCAGAGATTAAAACTCTGGAACACAAAGCCGAGTTGCATACGCATCAACTTGATGCGGCGTTGCTGCTCACGAGACAGTTTCTCATTGGGGTTATCGATGGTCACTACCTCATCCCCGACCGCGATTTCCCCGCCCTGCGGCACCTCCAGGAAAGGAATACAGCGCAGCAGCGTGCTTTTGCCGGAACCGCTGGCACCGATCAGCGATATCACATCGCCATCATGCGCGGTCAGGCTAATGTCATGTAGCACTTCATGCCCGCTATAACTTTTTCTGAGATGGCTCAGGGCGATAGTGGGTTTACTCATTGTCGTGCTCCAACATGATAAGGGGACAAACGGCGCTCAAGCAGCGCCACTGCTTTGCTTACCAGTACGGTCAGCAGCAGGTAAATGATCGCCGCGCTGATAAACACCTCAAGCGCGCGGAAAGTTTCCGAAACGATAGAATCCGCAATACCGGTCATCTCCATCAGACTGATGGTACTGACCAGAGAAGTGGATTTAATCATTGAGATAATTTCATTGCTGTATGCGGGTAGCGCCTGGCGCACGGCCAGCGGCAAAGTAATCCGGCGCAAAGTGGTGAAACGCGACATGCCGCACACCTTCGCCGCCTCCAGCGACTGGACGCTAACAGCATTCAGCCCGCCACGCAGAATCTCCGAGGTGTAAGCCGCATCGTTCAGCACCAGCGCAATCAAACCGCACCAGTAGGGGTCGCGTAGCAGCGGCCATAACACGCTTTCGCGCACAGCGGGTAAGCTACCAAGTCCGTAATAAATCATGAAGATCTGGATCAGCAGCGGTGTACCGCGAAACAGCCAGACGTAGAAGCGTGCGAACACACTGCCGAATCGATTCTGTCGCAACAGATTCAGCAATAATGCCAGTATTCCTCCGCCCAGCAGCGACAAAACGGCCAGATTCAGCGTGAGCGGCAAGCCACGCAGCAACGCGCTCAGCGTATGCTGTAAAAACGTGAAATCCATTGTGGCTCCTTACAACCGCGCGCGTTGTTGCCCGCGCATGGCCACTTTTTCCACATAGCGGAAAACAAAATCGGAACAGGTGGTGATGATCAGGTAGATCACCGCGCCAACGCTGTAAAAGAAGAACGGCATTTGTGTGGAGTTGGAGGCGGTGGAAATCTGGTTCATGGTTTCCACCAGGCCAGTCACTGAAACCAGCGCAGATTCTTTGATCACTGATTGCCACTGATTCCCCATACCGGGCAGTGCCGTCCGCAGCGCTTGCGGCACAATCATGCGGCGAAACAGCATCAGCCGTCCCATGCCGGTGACCGTTGCCGCTTCCAGCGTGCCTTTCGGGATAGCGTAAAACGCTCCGCGAAACACACCACTTTGATAGGCACCAGAAATTAAGCCGATCGCGATGGCGCCCGCGACAAAACCGTTCACATCGAACGGCCCCTGCAAGCCAAGCGATTCACCAACAAAGGAAACCACCTGACGTCCACCAAAATAAAACAGGTAGATCACCAGCAGCTCTGGCACGCCACGGAACAGCGTAATGTAGCCATTGGCGAGGCGCTGCTGCCAGCGCGCGCCACCAATCTGCATCCAACAGAGCAGGCTGCCGAGCACTGCGCCCAACAGCCATGCACACAATGAAACGGTGACGGTCACCGTGGCGGCGTTAAGCAACACGCCGCCCCAGCCTTCATCACCAAAACCTAACAGTTGCCAGTCAATAGTCATAAGCGCTTAGCATTACTCCGCAGGCGCGACGTTCTCGCCGAACCATTTTTCTGACAGCTGTTTCAACGTGCCGTCTTTAATCATTGAGATTAACGCGGTATCCAGTGCTGCTTTCAGCTCCGGATTGTTTTNGCATTACTCCGCAGGCGCGACGTTCTCGCCGAACCATTTTTCTGACAGCTGTTTCAACGTGCCGTCTTTAATCATTGAGATTAACGCGGTATCCAGTGCTGCTTTCAGCTCCGGATTGTTTTTCTGAATGGCAATAGCGGAGCCCTGCCCTAACACACCACCGGAGAAGCCATAGCCGGTGCTGTTCACGGTATCGGCGTGTTTTTTCACATAGGCATTCAGGTTGGTGCGTGAAGCCATCACCGCATCTACGCGTCCGTTAAGCAGATCGGCGAAGGTTTCCGGACCGGCCTGATAAGTACGAATGGTGGCCACATCGGCCAGGTATTTGTTGAGGAAGTCAGCCTGGATGGTTGCCACCTGAACGGCGATAGTTTTGCCTTTGAACTTGGCTTTCAGTGCATCAATGGCTTTGGTCATGCCTGCATCATCACCTGCCTGCACCACTTCACCGTTACCAGGCAATGTATCAACGGCGCTGCCTTTCAGGGTCACGAAACCAGAAACGCTCACGGTGTATTGATGGGTGAAATCCACCACTTCTTCACGCTTTGGCGTCACGGTGACTGCATCAATTACCGCGTCATATTTGCCATCGACCAGGCCTGGGATCATGCCCGACCATTTTTGCGCCACGATTTCATACTTGAAGCCCGCGCGTTTTGCCAGTTCAGCCACCATATCTGGCTCATAACCGACGATCTTGCCGCTTGGCGTAGATTGGTTAAACGGAGGATAAGCCGCCTCAGTGGCGAATTTCAGGGTGCCAAAATCTTTCGCCTGTACCAGTGCAGAAGCAGCCAACAGCAACATGCCTGCGGAAGCGGTGAAAAGCCCTTTACGCATCATCATAAAACCTCAGTGTTCATTATTTTTAGGAGAGTAAATCGATGGCTAAACGGGCTAATGCCTGAGTGCCTGCGTGAATACTGCGTTCGTCGGGTTGGTAATCCGAATTATGCAGATGGTCATCGCGCCCTGGGGCACCGGAGCCAATGTGTATCTGACAGCCCGGCGCACGTTCGGTAAACAGCGAGAAATCTTCCGCGCCGAAACTGGCGCTGGGTTTGCCGATAATCGGCTTACCAAACTGGTGCGACAAAATCGCTTCTAATGCATCAATCAGCGCATCATCATTCATTAACGGCGGTACACCGCGTTGATAATTGACGTCGATTCGCGTGTTGAGCGACAGCGCAACGCCGGCACAGATGCGTTTGAACGCCGTTTCGATATGCGCACGTGCCTCTGGCGATTTCGCCCGCACCGTGCCCTGAATGAGACAGCTGTCGGAAATGATGTTGTGTGTCGTGCCACCATGAATGTGGCCGATGGTTAACACTGCCGAGTTAGCCGGATCGAGTTCACGCGAAATGATGGTTTGCAGTTGGCTAACCAGATTAACCGCCGCAATGATTGGATCGGTGCCCATATGCGGACGTGCCGCATGGGTCGATTTACCGTGCACCACCACATCAAATTCATCACTGGATGCGGTACTGGCACCGCGCGTCAGGCCAATCTCGCCCGCCGCCAGTTCGGGTTTGTTATGTAGCGTGATCGCCAGATCAACCCCTTCCGCTGCCCCATCAGCGATCATCGCTTCGGCGCCGCTGTCGGGTGTCTCTTCGGCAGGCTGGAAAATCAGGCGTACGGTACCTTTTAACTGGGCACGGTAGTGCGGCAAGATCGCGGCTACGCCCAGCAGGGTGGCGGTGTGAATGTCGTGGCCGCAGGCATGCATTTTACCCGGATAGGTGCTGCTAAAGGGTAAACCTGTTTGTTCGTGAATGGGCAATGCATCCATATCGGCACGCAGCAGGATTGTTTTCCCAGGCTGGTCACCGACGATATCGACCATCACCCCCGTTCTGCCCACGCCGGTTTTTGGCTGCAGGCCAAGGCGCAGCAACTCACGTTCCACGAGGCTCGCAGTACGGATGGTGTCGAAACCGAGTTCAGGGTGTGCGTGAATATCACGGCGGATGGCGATGAGGTGCGCCTCTAAACTTTCACTTCTGGCGCTGATATCCCTGGCTAAAGCATCTTTAAGGTCGGTCATGTTTGCAGTGATCTTTTCAGGCGGGTGCCTGGCCTTTATGGCATTTTTATTAAGCTTGGCCTCGTATTTATTCACAGGCCCAATCAGATTGCAACGCGCAATACCATGGGTTACTTGCTGAATTTTCGTGATATTTCCTAATACACTGCCTGAGCAGGATAAAACACTGCCACTGCATTAGCAGTCAGTTATAACATTCATGATCCAGCCAGGATCATCAGTTTTACTGATTTTGATATTGAACAAAAATCGCAGCATTCCTCCTCATTTAACTTGCGCCATTAACCACTCGCGCACCGCTAAAACCGTGGCTTGTTCCTTGGGGCGACGTGGAGAAACCAGATACCAACCGGCATCCACTGTCATTTGCTGGTTAAATGCCGACACTAAGCGCCCGCTGGCGAGATCGTTTTGCACGAACTCTGGGCTGGTCAGCGCAATACCTTGCCCATTGATGGCCGCCTCCAGTGCCAGCGCTGTTTGGTTAAAGCGCAGATGATGTTGATGTTGCATAGTGCCATCCGGGAAAACGAAAGACAGAAACGCAGGCCAGAGATGGTGCCCGTCATGCAGCAAGGCATAGCGCAGGCAATGATCACGCACCAGCGGATCGCCCGATTCCGCTAGCAAAGCTGGGCTGACAACCGCCATAACATTTTGACTAAACAACAGTGTGGCATCCAGCCCCGCGCCGAAGGGTGGGCGGCCGTATCGCACCGCTAAATCTACCCCCTCGTGATGAAACTGCACCAATCGTTCTGACGCCAGCACGCGCAGGTCGATATCCGGCCAGGCTGCAGTAAATGCCGGTAAACGAGGCAGCATCCAGCGGCTGGCAAAAGTGGGCGTGACACTCAAGGTCAGGTGATTGGGTTCGGGCCGCAGAGCGCGGGTTGCCTCATCAATTAACTCGAAAGCCTGGCGTACACTCACGGCGTAACCTGCACCCGCGCCGGTTAACGCCAGCGTGCGGGGCAAGCGATCAAAAAGCTTCAAGCCCAGACTGCTTTCCAGCCCACGGATCTGTTGTGCCACCGCTCCCTGCGTCACGCCGAGTTCTTCCGCCGCCAGGCGAAAGTTAAGATGCCGTGTCACCGCTTCAAAAACCTTCAGCGCGTTGAGCGGTGGCAGCGTAGTAAATCCTTGGTTCATCCTGTAGTTTTCCTATCGTCAATTGCGAACCAGACTGACTCTCTCATGATGCCAACAACCACTATACTGCGGGATATCAGTCATAAGTCATTAAGGAATTAAAATCATGACAGTAGAAAAAGTAGCAGTCATCATTGCAGGCGGCAGCGGAATGGGTGCGGCAGCGGCAGAAAAACTGGCGAGTGAAGGATTTAAGGTCGCCATTCTCTCCTCCTCGGGTAAGGGAGAAGCGCTGGCAGATCGTTTAGGTGGCTTGGGCATCACCGGTTCAAACCAGTCGGTTGACGATCTGACAAAGCTGGTTGAGACAACCATGGCGCGTTGGGGTCGTATTGATGTACTGGTGAACAGTGCAGGTCACGGCCCGCGCGCCCCGATTTTGGAACTCAGCGACGATGACTGGCAGCACGGCATGGAAACCTATTTCCTGAATGTGGTGCGCACTGCACGTCTTGTGACCCCCCTGATGCAAAAACAGGGTGGCGGCAGCATCATCAACATCTCTTCAGCATGGACGTTCGAACCTACCGATATGTTCCCCACTTCAGCGGTATTCCGCGCGGGCTTGGCCTCATTCACCAAGATCTTCGCTGACACCTACGCGGTGGACAACATCCGTATGAACAATGTGCTACCGGGTTGGATCGATAGCCTGCCGAAAACCGATGAGCGTCGTGATAGCGTGCCATTACAACGCTACGGGACATCTGAAGAGGTGGCCGCCACCATCGCCTTCCTGGCGTCACCGGGCGCGGCTTACATCACCGCGCAAAACATTCGCGTTGATGGCGGGGTAACGCGCAGCGTGTAATGCGTCGTCAATACTGCACAATCTTCTGAGCAGCATAACCATAACGTCCTCACAGTCGGAAAACCAAGACTGGTCTCGTCGATAGGTGTTTAAAAAACAGTCAGAATAGTCTCATTCGCAGCGGCTACCCGTTAACTGCAGCCACTGGCTATTTCTTTAAACTTTCTGACTTGAGGTCGTTATGCAAATGATTTTACGTACGCGCCTGAATGCGCTTTTCAACCCTGAACGTCACCAAATCTGGCAATGGATGCTAAGCGGCTGTGCGCTGTTCTGGATCTTAGTAGTCGTTGCCGTGATGGGTCTTCGTTGATTCAGTGTGGTTGCAGCCGTGCGGAAAGTTGTTCCGGCGGCAGCAGCTCAAACGCTTTTTTCATCACCCGCGCTTCTTCCGCCGGACTGCGACCAAACATGCGTTTAAATTCCCGATTAAACTGAGAGTCACTTTCATAGCCCACTCGTGCCGCCGCACCCGCCGCGGTCAGGTTATCCCGGATCATCATCAATCGAGCCTGATGCAAGCGCAGTGACTTGAGATACTGAATCGGCGATGTCTGGGTGACAGTTTTAAAATGCAGATGGAAACGCGCTACGCTCATCCCTGCTTCGTTCGCCAGGTGCGGCACATCCAAAGGCTGTTTCCAGTCAGCATGAATACGCAGTAACGCCCGCGCAATACGACCAAAGTGCCCCTGATATGTCAGTGCAGCACGCACCGCCCCACCCTGCTCACCCATTAATACCCGAAAGCAAATCTCCTCAACGCGTGCCGGCCCCAACACTTTCGCCTCAAGCGGATCACTCAGCGCTTGCAACAAGCGTAAGGTGCTTTCCGCCAGAGCATCATTGACAGGGGTTGAGACAATCCCGGCTGGAGGTTCAGTCACCGCCTTTTCAACATCGGCCAGTTGTGCCACCAAACGTGCCACCATGGTCGCATCCAGACGAATGGCAATACCGAGCAAAGGCTCTTCCGAGGTCGCTTCGGTCTCGGCAGAGAAAGGCAGCGGCACCGACAGCACCAGATAATGCTGCGCGTCGTAGCGATACATCTTATCGGCAAGAAAGGCCCGCTTTGAACCCTGACAAATAATGATGATGCTGGGCTCATACAATACTGGCGTTCGTGACCATTGTTGGTCGGCGCGCATAAAACGCACGCTCTCCAGCAACGACTCGGTATAGCCTTCCTGACGCGCCAACTGACGCAGCAGATGGCAAGTTTGCTGTTGCACGCTGTTCGACATAAGGGGTTTCCTGAGAGGTTCAGGCAAAGCATAGCCTTGAAGTTTTCATTAGCACAATCGCGACGAGAGAATCAGGCAAAGATGCACCACTTTCCGGTCTATTGCGCCAACACGTTTTTTTCAACAATGCCTCCTCACCCAAAGGAGAAGCCACCATGACCCCTAATGCAAAAGTGATTATTCTGACCGGTGCCAGCAGCGGTATCGGCGAAGGGATTGCCCGTTACCTGGCACAGCAAGGCCACACCTTGGTACTTGGCGCCCGACGTACCGAACGTCTCGCGACGCTGTGTGATGAATTGCGTAGCCAAGGCGCACTCGTCGATTATCTTGCCACGGACGTCACCCAACGCAGTGATACGCAAAAGCTGGCGAATTTTGCACTGGAAAAATATGGCCGCATCGATGTGATGATCAATAACGCGGGCGTGATGCCGCTTTCGCCGATGAGTTCCATGAAAGTCGAGGAGTGGGATGCGATGCTGGACGTCAATATTCGTGGCGTGCTGTACGGGATAGCGGCGGTGTTGCCAACGATGCAGACCCAACACGCTGGGCACATTATCAACATCGCCTCAGTAGGGGCGCTGACGGTGTCACCGACCGCCGCCGTCTATTGCGCGACAAAGTTTGCCGTGCGCGCCATCTCAGATGGTTTACGCCAGGAATCACGTGAACTGCGTGTCACGGTGATCAACCCCGGCGTAGTGGAGTCTGAACTCGCTGATAGCATCAGCGATAGCGTGGCGCGCGAAGCAATGAAAAGCTATCGTCAGATAGCACTCAAGCCCGAAGCGATTGCTAAAGCCGTCGGCTGGGCCATCGATCAGCCTGGCGAAGTTGATGTCAACGAAATCACCGTGCGCCCTACTGCCAGCGGGCATTGAGGCTAAATAAGCGTGGCGATTTCAGGCTGAAATTCGTAAAAAACGCTGCGGCGTTTCGCCCATTAACCGACGAAACATGGAGATAAAAGCGCTGGGGCTCTGATAACCGAGTTGATTGGCAGTACGCAACACGGTTTGCCCCTGCGCCAGTTGCACCAGCGCTTCTGAGAGTCGCAGTTGCTGACGCCACTGGGTAAAGGTAATGCCGGTTTGCTCGCGGAACAGTCGCGCCAGCGTGCGTGAACTGGCACCTACCCGCTGCCCCCACTCCTCCAGTGTATCGCTGCTGGCCGGGGTTGCCAGTAACTGCTGGCATATATTGAGCAAGCGACGGTCACTCGGCAGCGGTAAATTGCACACTGGCCCATCAGCAGCGCGATGGATCTCATCCAGCAACAAAGGTGAAATCAACGTGACCCGATCCAACTCGGGCTGCGGCTGCAACTCAATTTCCACTAGCGCTTGAATCAACGCCTGCAGCAACGGCGAGATCAACATACTGCGCGCCTGTGGCCAGAAAGCGCGGGCCAGCTTGGGATCGAGATATAAACTGGTGCTGCGGATATCGCTCAGCGCCGTCAAGGCATGCGGTAACGTCCCCGGCAGCCAGAGTGCACGACCCGGCGTTAAGGTCCAGGAAGCCGTTTGCGTTTGTACCCGCATCACTCCTTGCGTGCAAAGCACCAACTGCGCCACTTCATGCGCGTGCCAGCGTTCCTCACGACCCGCGTGATAATGCATCTCGCGCGTGGCGAGTAAAGGCTGTGGTGGCGTCATCTCCGCCGCAAGTGGTTTCTGCAACACCCTTTCACCCAATCCCGTTAATTTGCCGTTTGATGTCTGCTCTGCGTGATTCGTGGTAAACACCGCGTGAATCCGCCAGCAGGACGCTATCAAATAAAATAGTAATGATTATCATTTGTATCACTAATTGGGGCCATTGGAACATATCGGGGAAAATAAATGCCGGGTCATCGCACCTTTAAGCGCAAGCCATTAAGCGCGTTGCTGCTGATAGTGATCAGCAGCGCGCCGGGCTGGGCCGCTGATAATAATAATTCAAACAATACACTGACCGTGACGGCCAACAGTGTCGATAGTGACAGTGGCGATGCCGACAGCTGGAATCAGGTGGCTAAGAAAGCTGATTCTGTCACGAAAAGTACGCGGCCGATTATCGAAACGCCACAAAGTATCGCCGTCATTACGCAGGCACAAATGGCCTCACAAGCGGCGTTGAATGTTCCGCAGGCCTTGCGCTATAACGCCGGGATTGGTGCGGAAGGCGGTGGTGCGGATTACCGTTTTGACGATATCTACATCCGTGGTTTTTCCGCTGACGAGTATCTGGATGGCTTGCGCTTACCTACCGTCACCTACTGGTCACGTCCGAATTACGACACTTTCCTGTTGGATCGCGTTGAAGTGGTCAAAGGCCCAAGCTCGGTGACATTCGGACAAGCCAGTCCTGGCGGCGTGATTAACCTGATGAGCAAACGCCCGACGGCGGAGCCGATTCATCAGATATTCGTCAGTACCGGTAGCCACAATCTGTTTGAAACCGGCCTCGATCTCTCGGGCGCATTGGAGAACGATGAACACTGGCTGGGCCGCATCACCGGCACCTGGTCACGCAATGATACTCAGGTCGATTACACCAAATATAAGCACTATGACATCGCCCCTGCGCTGACATGGCAACCCAATGACGACACGCGCCTGACATTACTCGGTCAGTTCCGCAAAGATCCCTATACCGGTTTCTATAACCAGATGCCGCTGGAAGGTAGCCTGATCAAACTGGCTCAAGGCAATTACTCAGACAGTTTCTATGGGGGTCAACCGGGCTTCGATTATTACCGTCGCGAACAGGCCAGCATCGGCTATGACTTTATGCACAAATTTGATGACGTCTGGAGTGTGCATCAGAACCTGCGTTATCTGCACACCAGCAGCGACTATCAGATGGTGTATCCAACGGCCACGATAACCGATGGTTCGGCCACGGTGAGCCGCGACAGCATGCGGGTGATCGAATCGTTCAACGCCTTTGATGTCGATACTAATCTGCAAGGCAATGCGGATACCGGTGCGGTCAATCATGCGCTGACGCTGGGCTTCGATTTTGTACATGACGATCTGCGCCAAAACAGCGGTTATGGTAGCGCATCGGACATCAGTTACCTCAATCCAGACTACAGCACGCCGGTTGAGTCACCGTCGATCGATTATCACAGTCGCTCGTTTATGACCCAGCAAGGTATCTACCTGCAAGACAGCATGAAGTGGAACAACTGGGTGCTGAATCTGGGTGGACGTTATGACAAAGCGCAAACCCGCAGCCAGAACTGGGTCAGCGGTGCGCGCACCGAGTTAAATGATTACGCCACCACTGGCCGTGCCGGGTTGTTGTATCACTTTGATAACGGCATCGCGCCTTATATCAGTTACGGCACCTCGTTCCAGCCGCAGGCGGGCACCTCATTTGGCGGCGATCCGTTTAAGCCGACCAAAGGTAAGCAGTCCGAGGTGGGCGTGAAGTATCAACCCAACGGCTTTAATGCGTTGTTTAGCGCCGCACTGTATGACCTGCGTCAGACCAACGTCTTAACCGCCGACCCTGATCACGCCAACTACTCGGTGCAAACTGGCGAAATTCGCTCCCAGGGACTGGAGTTGGATGCCAAAGCGAATATTACGTCACGCTGGTTGGTTAATGCGTCTTATGCGCTGACCAATCCGAAAGTGCTTTCGGCCAACGACGATACCCAAGGCAAACAGCCGGTGGCCATCGCGCGTCAGACGGCAACACTGTGGACCGAATATGCCTTACCGGGCGTGCTGGACGGCGTGACCATCGGCGGTGGCGGACGCTATGTCGGCACCAGCTATGCCACCACGGACAACAGCCTGAAAGTACCGGCCGCGATGATCTACGATGCGATGATGCGCTACCGCTGGCAAGACTGGCAGTTGGGGCTCAACTTGCAAAACCTGACCGACAAACAGTACATCAGCAACTGTAACGATCTCGGCTGCCACTTTGGCCTGCGGCGTCAGCTGATCGCGACGGTCAGTTATCAGTGGTAATACGTCGTCGAACACTGATTAAGGGGGCGCTGGCAGGCGCTGCCCTTTTTTCATTTCCGGCATGGGCACAGCCTGCGCCGCGCTGGGTGATCCTCGACTGGGGGTTAACCGAAATGGCGCTTCTGTTAGGCATCACACCGGTGGGTGTGGCAGCACCGGATTGGTATCGCCGTCTGTTCAGCCAGCCTGCTTTACCCTCTCAAGTTGTTGATGTGGGTTTGCTGTTTCAACCGAATTACGAAACGCTGTTTGAACTGCGCCCAACTCAATTGCTGGTCACGCCCGCACACCGCATGGCGGAGGCACAGCTTTCCCGCATTGCACCACTATCCTATTTTGCTACCAGCGGCCCGAGCCCGTGGCAATTGGCACAGCAGAACTTACAAAAGCTGGCACAGCTTGCAGATAGTCGTATTCAGGCCGACAACGTGATGGCCAACCTGCAACAGCGCCTGGGGGTGGCGCGCCAACAAGCCGCGCGCTTCAAAAACCAGCCCATCTACTTGCTGCATCCGCTGGATACTTTGCACGTGCTGGCCCTTGGCGCGGGCAGTCTGTTTGTGGATGTGTTGGCACTCCTGGACCTGCAGCACAACATGCCGTTTGCCGTTGGCGCACAAGGTTACGCAACCCTGGAATTAGAAACACTGACTCAGCTCGCGCCCGGTTGGTTAGTGCTGCTCCCCTCCTGGCCCGAGATCGATATGACGCCCGTTTTACAATCACCGTTGTGGCATACGCTGACGCGCCCTGAAGGCCATCGCTTACTGCTGTTGCCGGACGGACTCTCAACCGAGGGTGGCGTGCTAACCGCTGTGCGCTTTGCGGAATCCCTGGTTAAAGCATTGCAGGAGGCAAATCCTTGAGTCGCCATCCCGCTTCACTCACTCTGCTGCTGTTCACGATGGCACTCATATTGTGCCTTGAGCAACTAGGGCATCAATTGCCGTGGCACAGTGCCTGGCAAGCACTGCGCGATACGACACGCCCGACTCTGGCGCAACAGGTGTTTACCCTGATGTGGTTGCCGCGTCAGGGGATGGCAATCCTGTGTGGCCTGGCACTGGGCTTCACCGGCGTGGTGATGCAGCAGGCGTTGCGTAATCCACTGGCGGAACCCATGACGCTGGGCATCGCATCTGGTGCAACCTTAGCACTCTCTTTGGTGACGCTGATGGCACCTGCCTGGCTGCTGATTGGCCGGGAATGGATTGCCCTGAGCGGCGCTTTCGTCGCCTTTGCCTTGGTGATTTTACTCAGTCTTCGCCAGGGGTTTACTCCACTGGCGTTAACCCTGGCCGGTATGCTGGTGAACCTGTACTGCGGTGCCGCCAATCTGCTGTTATCGATCATTTACGACCGTTCACTCTCAGCCGTGTTTATCTGGGGCGGTGGATCGCTGACGCAAGAGAATGCGCACGCACTCTGGTGGCTGTTGCCACGCTTGCTGATAGCTGCGCTTCCGGTGTTATTGATTTTGCGCCCCTTGCGTCTGCTGGCACTGGATGAGCGAGTCACGCGCGCGATCGGCCTGCCCGCAGGATGGGTCCGTGCTATTGCGATAGCTTCAGCTCTGCTGATTAGCAGCCTGGTGATCAGCGTGGTGGGAGTAATTGGCTTTATAGCGCTGGCGGCACCGCATCTGGCCGCGTTAGCAGGCGCAAAACAGCTGCGGCAGAAACTTATCTGGTCGCCGCTGTTAGCTGCCGGATTGCTGTGGCTGACCGACCAAGGCGTCAGTCGGCTTAATGGCATCGATGGCCTGCTGCTTCCCACCGGCATGATGACTGCCCTGGCTGGTGCGCCGCTGCTACTGTGGTTTTTGCCGCGCCTGCGCCATATTTTTCAGCCCGATATTAACGAGCCTCAGACCTCGCCTTTTCCCGCTCGCCGTTTTGCGTTGCTTCCGGTAGTCATGCTTTTCCTGATTATGCTGGCCGTTGCACTTGGATTTGCGCATGGGGTGAATGGCTGGCACTGGAATTCACTCAACGAAATGCGCGTGATGTTGCCGTTTCGGCTGCCGCGCCTGCTGGCGGCGATTGCGGCGGGTGTGTTGCTGGCAGCCGCGGGGGTGATTTTGCAGCGTATCAGCCGCAATCCTATGGCAAGCCCTGAACTGCTGGGGATTGGTGCCGGTGCATCGCTGGGCATCACGGTGCAGTTGTTGCTGTGGCCAATGGCGGGGATGTCAGGAATGTTAGTCAGCAGCGCCGTCGGTGCCCTGCTGACGTTGGGGCTGACGCTGTGGCAAGCGCGTCACTATGCCCTCAACCCTCAACGTATGTTGCTAAGTGGATTGGCGATCACTGCGCTGTTCCAGTCGGTTGCCGCAATTGTGATCAGCAATAACGGTATGGCGGCCGCGATGCTGCGCCAACTGATGACCGGATCCACCTATTACGTCAGCACACCGATTGCCGCCATCGCGTTTTCCCTGGCACTGGTGCTACTGGCAATCACGCCGCTGCTGCGCCGCGCCTTAGTGCTGCTGCCGCTGCATCAAATCCCGTCGTCCCTAGGTCTCAACATCACCCAATCCCGGCTGTTGCTGATGTTGCTGGCGGCAACCATGACTGGCGTTGCCACCTTGATTGTCGGACCGCTGTCATTTATTGGCCTGCTCGGCCCTCAGCTGGCTCGCCAGCTTGGCGCGCGCAGGCCGATGGGACAATTGATGCTCGCCTCGCTGATCGCGGCAATGCTGATGATGCTGGCCGACTGGGCAGGCAGCAATTTGCTCTATCCGCGTCAGATTCCGGCAGGACTGATGGCAACACTAATGGGTGGTCCATGGCTGGCGCTATTGCTGTGGCGACCGCTGAATAGCTCAAACTCATAGGAGATGAGGTGGCGATTTATTTGATGTTACTGCGCACCACCGGTGTGTTGTTCTTTGTCGCGCTGGCGTGCAGCGTGATTGGCGGGTTAAGTAATGCGGCACTGTTGGCGGTGATTAATCAGGGTTTAGGCGCCAGTGATGCGCAGCGCTGGCACTTAGCGTGGCAGTTCGCGCTGCTGGCCCTCCTGATGCTTGGCACGCGTACGCTGAGCCAGTCACTGTTTATGGCAATGGGTCAGCGCTGCAAAGCCGAGTTGCGCCGCAAGCTGGTACAACAGGTGGCGGATGCCGGATACGCCCAGCTGGAACGGCACGGCATGCCGCGCGCGCTCAGCATCCTGACGCAAGATCTCGATCAGGTGGTGGTGTTTTTTATCGCCTTACCCAGCTTTGTCATGTCGCTGGCGGTGATTCTGGGCTGCATGGGTTATCTCGGCTATCTCTCGCTGACGGTGATGGTGATTGCGCTAGTGACCGTGCTGGTCGGCTCACTCGGCTATCACTGGGTTCACGGCCGCGCGTTGTTATTGATGCGCCAGTCACGCCAGCGCGAAGAGACGCTCACAGGCGAAGTCAGTGCGTTGTTTAGCGGGGCGAAAGAGCTTCGCCTGCACGCACCGCGCAAGCAGGCATTCCTGCACAACAAACTGTTTCACACCATTGAACAGGTGCGGGTCGAGCGCACGCGTGGCTATGTGCTGTATGCCCTCGCTAACATTTGGGCCAGCGTATTTTTCTTTGCATTTATCGGCGTGGTGATGTTTTTACTGGCGGACAGGCTTAATCTGCAAGGTGCCGTAATGTCAGGCTTCGCCATGGTGTTTCTCTATATGATAGTGCCGATTGAAAATGCGCTCTCCGCCCTGCCCGGCCTGACCATGACGCAGGTGGCACTCAAGCGTATCAACGCCATGCAACAGCAACTGCCACCCGAGCACACCCACTTTGACACACCACCGCTCAGCTTCCAGCGCCTGGAACTGCGTGCTGTCACCTATCACCACGATGCGTTTCAGCTTGGACCGATTACGCTGCAGTTTCAGCCCGGTGAGTTGGTGTTTCTTACAGGAGGCAACGGCAGCGGAAAAACCACGCTCGCCAGGTTGCTGACGGGCTTGTATCCGGCTGATAGCGGCCAACTGCTGCTGGACGGCAAAGAGATAGATGCAACCAACCGGGCGGGTTATCGCCAGCTGTTCTCTGCGGTATTCAATGATTTTCACTTATTTGAAGATTTGCAGGGTATTAATAGCGCACGCTGGAATGATGACGCTCAGGCACTGCTGGCGGCGTTGCAATTAACGCAAAAGGTGACGCTCGAGGAGGGGAAATTCTCGACGTTGGCACTCTCCACCGGGCAGCGTAAGCGCCTCGCGCTGCTGGTGGCCTGGCTGGAGGACCGTCCATTCTATCTGTTTGATGAATGGGCCGCCGACCAGGACCCTGCCTTTCGCGAGGTGTTTTACCACCAGTTGCTTCCCGCGCTAACCGCTCGGGGTAAAGCAGTGGTGGTCATCACCCATGACGATCGCTATTTCCACCTTGCGGATCGCTGTTTAAAACTGGAATGGGGTCAGTTGGTTAACGCTTAAGTCTGGCGGCCGCCGCTTCTGTTGCCACACGGCGGCGGGTAATAAAATCCTGCATCTGCGTTTGCGCCTGTGAAAGACGTTCGGGTGACGCGCTGCGTGGCGACCCGGCGTGGAATGGTGGTGCCGGATCATACTCCATCTGCAGCTGAATATTTTCTGCCACCTCGCGACCAAACAACTCTTCCGCCACGGTCAACGCAAAATCGATACCTGAGGTCACACCCGCTCCGGTGATGCGGTTACGATCTCGCACCACACGTTCCGCAACCGGCGTCGCCCCCAACAGACTGAGTTGGTCAAGCGAGCCCCAATGGGAAGTGGCGCGATATCCTTGCAACAATCCCGCGGCACCCAACACCAGTGAGCCAGTGCACACCGACGTCACCCATTGTGCGTGTTGCGCTGTGCGCCGCACAAAATCCAGCGTCTCCTCGTCATCCATCAGCGCAATTTGCCCTGGACCACCGGGAATGCAGATCAAATCAAGTGGCGGACAGTCGGCAAAGGTGGTGGTCGGCACGATAGCCAGGCCGCGATCGGACATCACCGGTTGGCGATTTTTCCAGATAAGGTAGTTATTCACACCGGGCATGCGGGCAAAAACTTCCCACGGGCCAGTCAGATCGAGTTGTGTCAGATTGGGGAACAACAGCAGACCAATGTTCAAAGGCGAGGAAGCGGCCATGATAGGCTCCAGAGGGGAATCGGAGCGTTATCATGGCCTTGTTGCTAAAACGATTGCAATACGTTAGTTCAGTATCGGTTTTGCTAACGGCTGTTTTACGCCATCGGCCAAGGCAAACAGCGCCTCCACACGGGCTTTCTCTTTGTCATCGACAGGGATCAGCACACCGCACAGCACAAACACCGCGACGTTACCGGCCAGTCCAACAATCCCGCTGGTGAGAGAACCGAGCGCCGGGATGTCATCTGGGAAGAATACCGTCAGCACAATGGCGATAATGATGCCGGTCATCATGCCCATCAACGCGCCTTGCTTGTTACCAAAGCGGCTAAAGATGCCAAAGAACAGCGGGACCGCCAGTTGGATAATGCCCTGGTATGAAATCTGTGCCAGCAACTGCAAACGTGAATAGTTAAAGGTGAAGTACGCCAGCAGTGCCGCAGCCACGATAAACACCACCATGCCCGATTTTGCCAGCACCGTCAGTTGGCGATCGCTACGCGGTTGATTCCAGGTGGCAAGGTCGTTGGCAAACTGGGTGCCACAGACCTGCACACAACCGTCCACGTGGCCGATACTCGCCGCCAACACGATGACCAGCGCCAATGCCAGCAGCCAAGGGCCACCTTGATCAAACAGCGCAGTAAAGAAGCCGTTTTGTGGATTGGCCTGAACATTAGGGTCCTGGCTCACTGCCGTGGCAAACAGCATCAGGATGGCGTAAAAACCGCCCACCAGCAGAATGGTCAGCAAGGTGCCTTTCTTCACTGCGCGAATACCACTGGCGGTATAGATGCGCTGGAAGCTCATTGGCCAGCACATCGAACCAATCACACCGGTAAAGATCAGGCTGAACATATACCACGGACCATAATGCGATCCTTCAGCGCCGGGGATCTGCAACATCGCTGGCGGCAGTGAGGCCAGTTGCCCAAAGCCATGGTCACCGCCAAACAGCAGCGCGACACAGACTAATGCACCCAAGCCATAAGCGATGATGCCCTGATACATATCGGTCATGATCAGACCGCGCATCCCCATGCTCACCGTCCAGTATTGACGGACCAGGATCAGCAGCACGCCGGCGATCAAACAGGTGGTGACGCCCCAGCGGCCAAAGCTGGCGAACTCCACCAGCAGTGCCAGGGCCTGAATACCCATCACCACCCACGGGAACACGCAGATGATGCCGATAATCGAGGCCACGCGTTTTACCGCCGGGCTGTTGAAGCGCATACCGAGCAAATCGGGTTGTGTGGTGAGATTGAAATGCTGCCCCCACTTCCATGCACGTCGAGCCATCAGGTACATCGCGGTGACACCCAGCGTGGAGTAAACCGCACCGTAAAAACCAATGACGCCGCTGACGGAGAGTGAAAAGAATGCGGTGAAGGTCGCGCCCGGCCACCACGAATTGGTGTAGCTCATGGCGATGTACCACGGGCCATAGGATCGACCGCCCACTGCATAATCAGAAAACGAGGTGCTTTTACGGTTAGTGGCGTACAACACCGCGATCATGATCGCCAGAAACAGGCCAATCATGCCAAAGGTTATTAAATAATGGGGTTCTGCTGCGCTAATGTTCATGCTACTTCCTCATCATCCGGAATCTCGCCAAAGGCGCATTCCGCCAGGTACATCACCCACAATCCCACACCGAGAAATACCGCTATTGCGAGCCAGTAAATAATCGGCAGTGGGATCCCCAGAAATAACGCACTGTTACCGCTCACGCTTAAATAGAGTGGCGGGCACAGTGCCAGCAGTAATAATGCTGCCAGGTATAAGGCAAATATTTTATTTTTAATACTAATGCGGGCGCGCAATTGCTGCGCCATGACCATCGAACTCATAACAACCTCCGAATATTACAATGACGATGAGCGCACTCCTTTACCTGCTGAAAAACAGCATTTCCCCGTTGGTGCTATTTAAAATTCTTTTAAAACAATCCTACGCCCTGAATCATTCGCGGCACAGCAAAGCGACAAGGGAGCCCATCCCCATGAAGTCAGTGACTGGGGTGGACATCCGCAGCCAACGCCGCTGTAGCTCGAAGTATGACGTGCATATCAAACAGCGCGCAGCCAGTTCTCCCAGTCCGGATGATTTAACACGCTGCGTGCGTGTAAGTTCTTCCACGCCCCATATTTAGAAAAGTCAAAATCAATATCCGCCACGTGGTGTTGAATAATCGCCCAGGTAGACCACTTCATATCAGCAAGATATTTATGAAGTTGCACACGGGCAAATAAGGCGTTATCGACTTTGCCAAAATAGTCTTCCAGTAATTCCTGCTCAATTTGCGGCGTAAAGAACATTTCGCCAAACCACAATGCCAGTTCATAGCAGCGATCATTATTCGAGGCATATTCAAAATCCACCAGCCGAATATCATCGCTATCATTAAGCATGAAATTACCCGCGAGGGTGTCATTCATGCAGGGCACCAAATCCAACCCTCCGCCCTCTAATGCGCGCTGCGCACGCTTGGCCTGTTTGTGCAACCAGGCGGCATCGGCGGAGAACGGTACGTTCAGCGCCGTCACCTGCTCAATGTGCTCATCCAGCATGTCGAACACGGTTTTATTCTGTTTGAGCAGCGGTTGATCGTTGAAACTCTTCAACCCCTGTAACGCACGATGGCGAATGGCCCGCTGCTGAAAATCGAGGTTCGAGGAGGCGCGCCAGCCGTCAATAAATTCAAAGATCTCAACGCCCAGGTCGCGCAGATAAGCCACCACCGGCACACCATAACCGGTTTGTGCCGCTTTCAGACTGGCTTCATGCGCGGTATCACGATTGATGAAACGTTCTGTACCTTCACCCGGAATCTTCACAAAGTAGGCACAAGGCGCACCCTCCACCGCAACGTGCCAGTTTGCGTTGGAGATCCCGCCACTGACCGGACGATAGTGCACTGCCCTACCCTGCCATTCCGGCATCGCTGCAATCGCTTGTTCAACCCGCTGCTCTTGCCAGCTCTGCGCTTCACCCAAGGATTTACTCATTTCGCCTTCTCCGCAGTCAGGTTCAACCAACGTTCAAAACGGGGATCGCTCACACTCTGGCGACAACGCAACAACTGCCATTGCCCGAGTTTGGCAAACTCCAGCCCACGCGGGCTGGTCGCGCCGTTTAGCATGCCCCACAGCGTCCAGTGATAATCATCAACGAAGGCATACAACCGGCAGCGTGCCACATCGGCTTCACTGCAACTGCCGCGCCACGTCCGGATGGCATCACGCCAGCGATCGTCAGTGGGCAGCTGTTCATGGATTAACGTGGCAATATCGTGCCAGGCATCACCTTGTGCAGCGTAATCAAAATCGAGTAAACGCCATTCGCCTTGCGGGTTCACTACCCAGTTGCTGGCGATGTTGTCCCCGTGGATCAGCACCGGCTCAAAAGGGGTGGCATTGATTGCCTGCCAGGCGAGATCGACACACTCCCCCAGCCAAAGCATCTCATCAGGCAGCACCAGCGCCGCCTGCTCCGCTAACCCGCGCAGCCGCAGCATATCTTGCTGACGAGAGTGTGAGGGCAACGGCAATCCGGATTGATGCAGTCTGTCCAGGGTGCGCGTCAACGCGGCAAAATGTTGCGGGTCACGCAATTGTTCCAGCCTGGCCCAGTGAAAATCAGTATCCAGTGCCGTAAAGATCAACACGCCTGCAGCTGAATCGACATGACATAACGTTGGCGAGATACCGAGTTCGCCTGCCTGTCGACTGATTTCAGCGCTGCGTTGAATATCAATCAGTGGCTGTTGGTCATCAAATAACACTTTGGCGTAATAGTGCTGACCGTTCGAGGTCAGACGAAATCCTGCCCACTCCGTCGCTAAACGATGCGGTGAGGCAACTCCCGCCGTTCCCGGCTGAAAATCAAACTCAAGTGCTGGCTGCCAGCCCGCCAGCGCCTGCTGCAAACGCGTCAACATGGGGTGCCCTCGCTGGTTAGACAGAGTTGACTCAACAACGCCATCAGTAAATCGAGACCCGTATGCAGGTCAGCCGTGGCGGTAAATTCGTGCTCGTTGTGGGAAAGCCCACCGGCACTGGGTACGAACAGCAGCGCACTGGGGCAGTGATAGCTGAGGCTGATAGCATCGTGCCCCGCCACCGATCGCATGGGCATTGCGCTTAACCCCAGCGCCGTTGCCTGAACAAGCACCAGTTGGCTCAAATCAGCATCCAGTTGCTGGCGCGGACGATAGTGCGCGCGGTCGAGGCTGACATCCGTTGCCGTCATCTGAGCAATCGATTGCATCCTTTGGCTAAAGCTCTCCTGCAACTGTTTTAACAACGCCTCATCAGCTGAGCGAAACTCAATAAACAGCGTGGCTCTTGACGTCACCACGTTGGGGGAATTCGGGGCAGTTTCCACTCTGCCCACCGAGGTATGCAGGATGTCGCCATAATGGTCAGCTTCGGCGCGCACAGCGACAATGGTGTGCGCGGCGGCCAACAGCGCATCACGCCGGCGATGCATTAATGCGGGGCCCGTATGGTTCTGTTCGCCACTGAAGGTGACCTGCCATTTTAGCGCCGCCCAGGTTTCGGTCACCACGCCGATCTGCTTGTGTTGCTGCTCCAGGTGCGGGCCTTGCTCGACGTGGAGTTCGAAATAGGCTGATAAGGGCAGCGCCGGTAACGGCGTACCGCAATAGCCGATGTCATGTAAGGCGGTTTGTAGTGAGATACCGTCGCCATCCACACAAGCCAAAGCCTGCTCCAGCGTCATCGCACCGGTAAATACTGAACTACCGGTCAGGCTGGGCTGAAAACGCGCACCTTCCTCATTGGTCCAGTTCACCACCGCCAGATTGCGCTGAGCAGATTGCGGGCTATCACGCAACTGGCGCACCAAAGAAGCAATGGTGGTCGCCGCACCGGTCACACCGTAGGCACCATCAAAACGGCCACCCAACGGTTGGCTGTCCAGATGAGAACCGCACAAAATCCACGGCGCGCCTTCTCGTAACGACATCAGGCCAAAAATGTTGCCAATTTCGTCGATATGAACCTGAAAACCTTGCTGCGTCAGCCAGGTACAAAAGGCATCGCGCATCTGCTTATCGGCCTCGGAGGCCGTCAGGCGATGCAAGCCTCCTGCGGGCGTCGCACCAATACGGCTACTGAGGGCAAATAGCGCATCAAATGCCTGATAATCTTGCGCTGTCATCCGCGGCATTACCGGGATGGAGGATGTTGACATGTGCGTTCTCCAGACTCGCTACAAAAGCTGCCGCTGGTGGCGCATTGGTCACTAAGGTGTCGACCGCGCTAAACGGCAGCGTATTCACAAACGTTCGCAGTCCAAATTTGCCTTCATCTGCCAGAATCACACTCTGGCGACAGTGCGTGCTCAGCACGCGCCTCAATAACGCCTCAGGCTCTTCGTAATCCATAAACCCGTTCTCCCGATCCACGGCACCAATCCCCATAAAGGCGATGTCGTAATGGAACTGTCGAGCGAACTCCAGCGTATGGGGGCCAATCAGTGCGTTATCATTTCGCCGTACGCGCCCTGGTGTTAGCGTGACAGCATTCTCGCTTTGCTGCGTTAACAGCGCGGCGATATCCATTGAGTTCGTGATCACTTTCAGACGCGAAAACCGCGTTAACTGCTGCGCCAGGGCCAGCGTCGAGGTGCCGGTATCCAGAAACAGCGCCATCCCCTCTTCCACCAACTCGCTGGCCAGTTGCCCGATGCGTACTTTGGCACGCGGCTTAATACGGCTACGGATCTGTAATGGCTGCTCCTCACTCGGCACCGGTAAAATTGCGCCACCGTGTACCCGTCGCAACACGCCTTGCTCTTCCAGATACTTCAGGTCACGGCGTATCGTCTCTTCCGATACCACGAACTTTTGCGCCAGCTCCGTCACGCGCACCCGTTTTTCGTGGCTCAAAATCCGTTTTATTTCATCGAGTCGTGGCTGATTAATCATGCTTACCTTCTGTTTATCTACGCCAAACTCGCAGTATACCTTCGTGTGGTCGCAAGCGGCTTCCTACAGAGCGGGTTGATGTTGATCCCATGGCATCAGTGCTTCCAGTGCAGCGCAGAACTGCAAGACATCGCCTTCCGCATAGCGACGGCCAATTACCTGTAATCCCACTGGCAGCCCTTCTTTGGTAAAACCACAGGGAAGGGTTGCTGCCGGATTGCCACTTAAATTGAAGGGCCAGGTGAACGGCGTCCATCGTGCCCACTCCACGCCACTGTTGCCGTTGGCTTGCGTCTCCGGTACGTGACGATCGGCCGCGAAAGGCAGAATCGGTAGCGTGGGCGTAATCAGTAAATCGATCTCATCAAAGAGCGCATGCACCTGGCCGTTAAAGGCCGCACGCTGTTTTTGTGCCGCCAGGTAATCCGCCAGGGTCAGGCTTTGTGCACGTTCGATCAGGGCAGTAAAGCCGGGATCGAGTTGGTCAAGCTGCTGTTGCAAAGCGGCACCATAGGCCACGCCACGCCCACCGCTCCATAAGGTATCGAAAGTATCAAATGGCGATGACCAGGCGAGTGGACCGTTGCTAAGCGTTACAGGCAGCGCATGCGCAATCTGTTCCACCGCCTGTTCAACGCAGGCGGCAATTTGCGCATCCACCGGCGTATTAAACAGTGTTGGGCTGAAGTGAACCCGCAATCCAGATAAGGGCTGATCGCAACGCGCCAGCCAGGATTCCGTTTTGGCGGGCAGCGCCTGATGATCGCGTGCATCCGGACCGGAAAGCAGATCAAACAGCAGCGCACTGTCGCGCACCGTACGTGTCATCGGCCCGGCGTGGCTCAGCATCTCGGTGGCGGACCACGGCCAGGTGGGAATCCGGCCCAGGGAAGCCTTGAGCGCGAAAATACCGCAAAAAGCGCCGGGTATACGTACCGAGCCGCCGCCGTCAGAACCCAGCGCCGCTGGCACCATGTGGGCAGCCACACTAATAGCCGAACCGGAACTGGAGCCGCCGCTGGTTAATGCCGGGTCCCAGGGGTTGCGGCCATGACCAAACAAGCGGGAGTAGCTCGAACCTGTCCAGCCAAACTCGGTGGTGGCGGTTTTGCCGATAATGATCGCCCCTGCCGCTTTTAACCGTTCAATAATGGGCGCGTCGCTATCCGGCACATTGTTCAATGATGTCAGTGACCCTTTGGTGGTACGCAGTCCCGCAGTGGAAAACAAATCTTTAACGCCGAAAGGCACACCATGCAGCGGTCCACGGATTTTGCCCTGCTGACGTTCGCGATCGCAGATAACCGCCTCTTCCATTGCCTTCTGGTCATACACATCACCAAAGGCATTTAATGTGGTATTGTGGGTTTTAATCTGTTTCAGGCAATGCCCAACCAGCGCTTCGCTACTGCTCTCACCCTCACGGATTTGCTGAGCTGCGCTGAGCACATCGGGAATACGCTGGGATAAATTCTGCTTAACCACCATCTTCACACCTTACTGACAGACCACACTATGAGGGTGATAGTCGCAATAGTTGATGTGTGAATCAAGACCGTCAAATGTGGCAAATGTGGGATATGTTGTATTTAGCCAAGTGGAGTAATAGGAAAAGCTGATGATTAAAAAGTCAGCAATGTGACAAGGAAGTGGCAGCTGAATGAAGGTTTAAATCCGCAAGGCGCATCAGCATTCACTTGCGGGCCAATCGGTCTTTTCACTAAACGGGGCGGTTTTTGGCGGATTCAGGCTTCACTGCGTTGCCGAATCGAACGCAGTGATAACAAAATCATTTGGAAGAAAATCCTTGTGGCTTTACAGCCAACCCGCTTTTTTCAAGCGTGACCACATCAGGCCACAAATCATCAGTGTGACAATCAGCACCACCGGATAGCCAAAATGGGTTTTCAACTCGGGCATGTCCGAGAAATTCATACCGTACATACTGAAAACAATGGTGGGCACAATCAGTACGGCCCCCCAACCAGCGAGCTTTTTGTTCACTTCACTCTGCTGAACCGAGACTAATGCCAGATTGACCTGCATGGCGCTGGTGAGCATTTCCCGCATGTCTTCGGCATCAATCATCACATGGTGTGCATGGTCCTGAATATCACGCAGGTAAGCGCGCAGGTTTTTCGGAATAATATCTTCATGGAAGCGAGCCAGCTGCGCGCAGATTTCGGTGACCGGCATGGCAGCGTTGCGCAGCGAAAGTAATTCACGCCGCAAGTGGTAAACGTTCTCCAGCGTTCTACTGTCGAAACGCGTGGTGAACATGCCGTCCTCCAAATCCCCAATGCGAGAACTGAGTGATGCGGTGATTTTGCTGTAGTTATCGACAATAAAGTCGAGGATGCAGTAAAACGCATAGCCCGGTCCCTGGCATAGCATGGTGTGATTTTTTTCGGCTTTTGCGCGAATCGCTGCATACCCTTCTGAAGAGCCGTGGCGCACCGTAATCAGAAAGTTTTTCCCGAGGAAAAAGTGAGTTTCTCCAAAGCTGATACGCTGCTGATCGTCAAGGTGAGCGGTTTTCACCACGATAAACACCGACTCGCCATACTGTTCAATCTTCGGGCGCTGATGGGCCACCAGCGCATCCTCGATTGCTAACTCATGCAGACCAAACTCTTCCTGCAAAGTCTGCATAAAAGCCGGTTCGGGCTGGTTCAGGCCCAGCCAGATGAAAGAGCTTTCCTCTTTTAACACTTCGCTGATGTCGGCGACATCGACATGTTCTTCACGTTTGCCGTGGCGATAGGCCACGCAGTTAATCACCATTTTGCTGCTGTCCATGTTGTTATTCACTCTCTTCATCATAGTGTCAGCATCATCTCGACGCAGGGAAGATCGGCTTTGGCTAACGCGGAGGGGTATAAGGCTTCTCGCACCGTGCTGAAACCGTGTCGGAGGTAAAAGCCGCTGGCATTCGGGGTAGCAGCCAGCGTCAATTGTTTGAAACCGCGCTGGCGGGCTTCGTGGATAATCGCCGTCATAATCGCACTGGCGTAGCCCTTACCGTTGCACGCGGGCAAGGTGAATATCGCCTCGACGCTGCCGCTCCTGAGGTCCAGAAAGCCTGTAGCCGCCACGCCATGTTCAGGATCGTCAATCACGAAGAACGGATTCCCTTTAATCGCTTCAAAGTACCCCGCAGGTAACGCATCGGGCGTCCACGCGGTGATCACCTCAGCGGGATACACCGACTGGCAACCATGGCGAATGGCAAGATTGCGGATGCGCCAAAGTACGGCGGCTTCGTCAGGGCGTGCTAAGCGCGGGGTCATATGTCCTTCTCTTTAGGCGATTTCCGGATGCTTCACAGTAACAAAATCGTTGCGCCGCGTTTGTTTATTTTGCTCACGGCACCCCAAAGTAGCGTAGCAAAGCCGTCATCACTGCCGCGCCGATGATCACCAGGATCAGCGGGGTACGACGCCACGCCAGGAACACGGCAAACAGCACGCCAGCAATACGCGCCACGCCGGCAAAGTGACTGCCTTCAAACAGTGCCGTGGTGACGGCAACCGCTAACAACAACACCGTAGCCGCATCCGATAGCATGTTGCGCACGCTGTCTGACATCTGTATCCGGCTGCCCAGGCGGTAACCGGCAAAACGCATCGCATAGGTGCCCACCGCCAGCAGTGCGATACCCGCAATCACTAAGTTATTGTGCATTTTTACGCTCCCGCCAGCTCAGCAAACCCAGTAAGGAGAACAGCACCGGCATTCCTGCTGGCACAAAGGGGGTGACTAACACGGACAGCGCCGTGCCCAGCGTGGCCGGAATGCGCGTACGACGCTGACGCAAAGCAGGAAAAATCAGGGCAATCAGGATCGCAGGGAACACAGCGTCGAGGCCAATGGCGGAAACATCCGGAATAAACCGCCCGATCACCGCACCGCACACCACGCTCAGTGGCCAGATGGCAAAAATCCCTAAACCACAAATCCAGTACGCCGCACGGCGCTGGCCGATTTTCTTTTGGGAAATGCCGAACACCACGCTTTCATCATTCATGATGTGGCAGCCTAGCAGGATACGACCGCCCTGCCCGACCAAATCTTTGACGGCAATACCAAAAGGCAAATGGCGCGCGTTGACCAGTAAACCGGCCGCCGCTGCGGTTAATGGGCTGCCTCCTCCGGCGACAATACCGATAAACAGGAACTCTGAAGCTCCCGCCAGCACCAGCGTGGAGAGTGCAATCGGCACCCACAGTGGAAAGCCATCCGCCGCCGCCAGCGAACCGTAAGAAAGACCGACAATGCCATCGGCCAGACAGACAAGGAAAATCGCTTTTAAAACGCCGCGATCAAGCGGAACTGCACCCAGACGCATCACAATTTGATCTCATATCGAACATGAAAGTCGTTATAATGAACGCCCCTCGGATGTTTTACAAGATGAACAAATCGTTCGATATAAAGAACAGGAGTAACTGTGACACCACCGATTGACCTTATTGCGGCCGGCTTAGTGCGTGAGCGCCAGCGTGCCGGGCTGTCACTCACGGAAGTCGCTCGTCGCGCCGGGATCGCGAAATCAACGCTGTCACAGCTTGAATCCGGCAATGGCAATCCCAGCATCGAAACCCTGTGGTCACTGTGTGTGGCGTTGAATATCCCTTTTGCGCGCCTGATGGAGCCAGAAGTGAAACGTTTGCAGGTGATCCGACGCGGCGAGGGCATGATGGTGTCGGCAGAGTTAGCGGATTACCAGGCCGCGCTGTTAGCCAGCTGTCCGCCGGGCGGTCGTCGTGATCTTTATCTGATCACCAGCCAACCCGGTGCGCCACGTGCATCGCACCCTCATCCGCCGGGTTCAGTTGAGCACATTATTATTGCCCGTGGCCGCGCACGCGTTGGACCCACGGATGCGCCTGTTGAACTGCATCCCGGTGACTATATTTGCTATCCGGCTGACGAACCGCACATCTTTGAAGCGCTGGAAGCGGACACCATGGCGGTGCAGTTGTCAGAACAGAATTAGTCATAATAATTTCCTATCGTTAAACCCGATGATCGGCGCGTAACACAGTGGCATGCTGTGTTTTTCGTATGATGATTATCAGGAACAAATGGACATTATTCCCGCTCGCCCGCATCACGCCGCCGCCATTCAGAAAATCTATGCCTGGCATGTACTTCATGGCACCGCCACCTTTGAAACGGAGCCGCCCAGCGCAAGTGAAATGGAAAACCGTATCAAGGATGTACAGCAGCGTGGTGGATTCTGGCTGGTGGCACAAGAGAATCAGCAGGTGCTGGGTTACTGCTATCTCGCGACCTATCGCCCTCGCTACGCCTATCGCTTTACGCTGGAAGATTCAATTTATCTCGATCAGCAGCAAACCGGACGCGGCATTGGCCGTGCGCTGTTGCAGAAGGCCATTGCGCTGGCGGAAGCGGCAGGGTTTCGCCAGATCATCGCTATCGTCGGTGATAGCGCCAATCAGGGATCGCTGGGATTGCACCGGGCGCTCGGCTTTGAGCACACCGGTGTAATGAAGTCCGTGGGTTTTAAACATGGCCGCTGGCTCGACACCGTGGTGATGCAACGTTCATTAGGTGCCGGAGATAGTCAGCCACCCGAACGTTAAGCCGCCTGCATCGCCAGCACGCGATGGGCGCTTTTTTCCAGCAAATCGCGATCGTGGCTCACCAGCAATACTGCACACTGCTGCTCACGCGCCATCCCGGTGATGAGTTGCAAGGTTTGTTGCTGTACCACCGGATCGAGCCGCGATGTGGGTTCATCGGCGAATAAGAACACTGGCTCAAGCAGCATCACGCGTAACAGCGAAAAACGCTGTAACTCACCGCCGGATAGTGAATCGGGGCGACGTGTGAGTAACGAGGCATCCAGCGCCAGCTGTTCCATCAGTTTATCTCTTTGCAGCCGGGCGATGCGGTGCTGTCGCAGAACATCATCCAGACTTTGCGCCAGCGTTTGCACAGGGGGAAACAGTGCAGAGGGGTCCTGATAGATCTTTTGATACTTCAACCTGTCAGCGGACGCGAGGCGTGTGATGATGCCTTGCTGCGGCTTTAATAACCCCAACAACACATCGCCAAAGCTGCTTTTACCGCTGCCGCTCGCTCCCTGTAACCCGACGATTTCACCGGCATGCAGCGTGAAATTTTCCGGTACGCCCAACGCTTTGCCGCCACGCTCCAGCCTGATGCCTTGAGCCTGAACCACCGGCTTGCTGCGAATCACCGCGGGTTGCCGTGCGGGCCAGTTGGCAGGATCAGCCGCCAGCAACTCGCGCGTGTAGCGCTGAACTGGCGTCTGCAACACCTGCTGCGCCCTGCCCTGTTCAATCACTTTACCCTTGTGCATCACCATAATGTCGCCGTCCAGCTGACGTGCCAGCGCGATATCGTGGGTGATGGTGAGTAACGTGCCGCCCTCCGCCACTTCGCGGCGCAATAAAGCAGAGACTTCATCACGCCGTGACACATCCAGCCCTTTGGTGGGTTCATCTGCGATTAAAATCTGTGCACCGCCCGCGCGAGCGGCGGCAAAGGCCGCTCGCTGCGCCATACCGCCAGAGAGTTGCCAGGGGTATTTATGCGCTGACGCTGCTAAACCGAGTTGTTCAAGGTCATCTTGCGCGGCAGCCTCGCTGCGATTGTCTGAATGCCCCCGCACGAAGCGATAGCCCTCAGCGACCTGCTGCTGGATCACCATCGTAGGGTCCAGCGCCCGCCAGGGTTCCTGTGGCAGCGACGCGAGAGTGCGCCCCCACAAGCCACGCAAGGCTGCACCGTCCTGCGGCAATTGATAGTGCTGACCGTTAATGATCAATGTGCCGCTGGCTTGTAATCCCTGCGGCAAAATCCCCATCACCGCTTGAGCCAACAGACTTTTTCCCGACCCCGTTTCACCCAGTAATGTCAGCGGCAGACCGGGTTGCAGCGTGAAATTCACCGGCTCCACCAGCGTGGCGTCGTCTGCCATGACCGTAATACCGATGGCCTGTAATCCTTTCATTTACCCTCCTTTTTCATCATCAGATTGAGGCTAATCAGCAGTAAGAACAGCGCGATAACCGGTTGGAGCAGCAACCACGGCGCTTCCCAGGCAAACGGCAACAGTTCCGTCATCATCAAACCCAGTTCAGGCGTGGGCGGACGCACACCGACGCTGATAAAGCCCAGCGCGGAGACGGCCATAATGGCGCTGCTGAACGAGAACAGCGCTACCGTTAGTAACACCGGCGCCAGCGCGGGCCATAAATGACGACGGAAGCGATACAATGGCGAGAAGCCCAGCAGTTTCGACGCTTGCATGCCCGGCGCGTCGATGATGGGGCGCAGCGTCGCCCGTGTAACGCGGAAGAACTCCACCCACAGCACCAACGAAATCCCCAGCCACAGCATCTGCGGTGAATCTGGCGCAATAGCGGCCAGCAATAGCACCAGCAGCAAACCAGGCAGTGCCAGACACATATCAGCCAGCATACCGATCACTCGGTCCAGCATGCCGCCGTATAGCGCGCTCAGCACGCCAGCCAGCACGCCGGTTATCAAAGCGCTGATCACACACAATGCGGCAAGGCCAAGGGAAAGGCGCAACGCAGCGCTTAAGCGTGGCAACATGTCGCGACCAAGATGGTCAAACCCCAACAGATTGGCATAGCTGGGAGGCTGCAACATATTCAACAGTTCCTGCTGCAAAGGATCCCCGAAGTGAAACAACGGCAGGAGAAATGCGTATCCCAGCAGCAGGACTAACAGTAAAAGGCCCGTTCGGCGTGAATTCAGTTTCATGCGCGCGTCCCTCGCGGATCGAGCCAGTGGCAACCTGCATCCACCAGCATGTTAAGCCCAACAAACAGTAAGCCAAGCGTCATCGCGCTGGCCTGAATTACCGGCACATCGCGAGCAAAGATGGCGTGTACCAGCGCATGCCCAATGCCCGGCCAGGCAAACAGGGTTTCCACCACCACCACGCCCTCAACCAGCCAGACAAACTGCATGCCAAACCAGGTGAGGACCGGCGTGCCGAGATTGCGTAACCCGTGACGACGCAACAAGGCGACAGGCGGTAAGCCTTTTTGCGCCCCCCAGCGATAATAATCAGCATTCACCACCTGGAAAGTCGCCTCACGCACCACGCGCACACCGACGGCAGTCAACGATAGCGCCAGCGTCAACGCGGGTAGCAGGAAATGACGCAGCTCGCCGTGTCCGGCGCTGGGCAGCCAATCCAGTTGCAACGCAAACACCACAATCAGCAGCATGCCAAGGGCGAAATGCGGCACAGATTTCAGCAGTGATGTCAGCCAAAACAGCAGACGATCAAGCTTGCCATTGGCGTGGCAACCGGCCCAAATACCCAATGGCAGCGTGAGGATCAGTGCCAGCAGCAGCGAACATCCCGCCAGTGCCAGTGTCTGGCTTAGCTGCCAGCGCAATTCATCCATCACCGGTTCACCTGAAACCAGAGAACGACCAAAATTGAATTGCAGCAGATCGAATAGCCACTGCAGCAGAGCACTCGCGTGATCGGTTGCGCCGCTTAACTCTTGCTGCACGCGCGCCACCGCATCGGCATCAACCCGGTCATAGCCGTAGCGTCCGCTGGCAATACGCCACGCCATATCGCCCGGCAGCGCCCGCACCAGAAACCAGGTCAGCAATCCCACCGACAGCATCACAAACAGCGCCTGCATCAGTCGCCAGCTCAGTTGTTTGATCATCACGGCTCCCAGTGCATGTTGCGCAGGCCAAAGTGACGCTCAAAAGGATCGAGTGCGACGTCTTTTAGCTGGCTGTTAATAGCTGCCGATTGCTGATACCAGGCAATGGGTATGACCGGAAGTTCCTGTTGCAGCGCTGTGGTGATCAGTACGCGTGCCTGTGCGCGTGCGGCTGAGTCCGTTGATTGGGTCAGCGTGTGGAGTGCGGCACTGAAGCCAGCGGGATGCCAGTTCATTGCGCCCCAGTCACCGCCGTTTTCCGCGTAATCCTGCAGCAATGTGCCGGTTGGGTCAGGCGTCAGTGCAAAATTGCGTGAGAACAGCGCCATTTGCAGTTGCCCGCTGTGGTGTTGAGCCGGAATTTCGCTGGCGTTGGTCGAGTTGATCTTCACCTCAATGCCGACTTTGCGCAGCTGCTGCTGGATGACCATGGCCATTAATGGCAGCTCGGGGCGATCCGGGAACGTCAGTAGCGTGACGCTCAGACGTTGGCCGTTGCGCGTTAATACACCATCAGAACCGGCCTGCCAGCCCGCTTGTTTTAAATGTTGCGCCGCCCCTTCGGGTTGATACTGCAACGGCTGCAATGCCGCGTTGTGCCACTCCCCCATATTCTGTGGAAACAGTTGTGTGGCAGCTCCAGGGTAACGCAACACCGCCATTGCCATTGCGTTGCGATCGATAGCCATGCTGATCGCCTCGCGCACGGGGAGTTCAGCCAACAGTGGGTCGCCAAGATTGAGTTTCAACATCAACGTGCGGGGAACAGGAATCGCGGGTATTTGCAGCGTAGGCTTACGCGCCAGCCGCTGACGACTGGCTGCATCGAGATTGAAAACATAATCGGCATCGCCACTGTCCGCCAACAGTGCACGCGTTTCTGCGCGTCCGGATGAGAGATAACTGGCAGCCGCGATCTGCGGTTTTTTGCCCCAGTAATCTTCAAAACGTTTTACCGCCAGCGACTGCGGCGGCTGGAAGCCCGTCAGCATAAAGGGACCTGAGCCGATAATTTGCGTGATGTTGCCCTGCTGATCCCAACTGGATAACGCCAGAATTTGCGAACGGCTCTCCGCCAACACCGAGAGTAACGGGGTAAACGGCTCACGCAGCCTGATGGTCACCACCTGCCCTTCCCCGCTGATATCACTGATTGGCGTTTTATCTAATAAGCCCGCTTTGCTGCGCGCGGTATTCAGTGATTTCACCACGGCTTGCGCATTCAGCGGTGAGCCATCATGAAAGCTCACGTTATCGCGCAACACGAATTGCCAGCGCAATCCGTCATCGGATACTTGCCAGCTCGCAGCCAACGCGGGGATCGGCTCAGCGTGTGCATCCACTTCCACCAGCGTTTCGACCACATCCATACGTAAAAGGATGTCGCCCGACAACGCCGGATCTGCGCCTTTAATCTCAAACGGTGCGGCAATGCGCACCGTGTTTTCCTGATGGGGCGCCGCCAATGAGGCGCACGAAGCCAGGCCGAGCGCCGTAGCGATCAGCAATTTTTTCATTGATTTCATTATGATTTCCGAAAAATTACACGTTAAAAACCCAGAGTGTTTACGTTATAACATAACAATACACATTTAAACACAGATCCCCTGCAGGGATAAACGGTTTGAGAGAGGTTATGACAAATTGTCGCTGCGTGAGCGGCCTTGGCTGGGTTATGCTGAAACCCGAATCTGAACCCTCAAAGGAGACACGGATATGCCAGAAATCGTTGTTTATGCTGCGGAAGGTCGCACAGTTGAGCAGAAGAAGAAGTTATTAAAAGCAGTAACCGTTGCAGTGGCGGAATCGTTCGAGATTGATGCCAACTCCGTGACGGTATCGATCATTGAAACGCCAAAACATCATAAAGCTAAAGGTGGCGTACCTTTTGATGAGCGCTGAGTGAAAGGTAAGATATCACAGGCGGCCAAAAGGCCGCCGCTACAACAGAATGCACTACTTCAATGGGGGGAAAATTCAGTATCATAACCCCACCGATTGCCTATCTCATTGAGTGTCACTGTCTGCTATGACCGATCACGCTACCCTGTTTTCGCGGCTCACCCACACGCTGGCGGAAGAGAGCCGTACGCCGCTGTATAAGCGTTTTGCCGTGGCAATCAAAGATGCAGTGCGCGATGGCACGCTGGTGAATGAAGAAATTCTGCCCAGCGAGCGCGATTTCAGTCAGTCGCTCAACATCTCACGCATTACCGTGCGCAAAGCCATGGATGAGTTGGAAAAGGAGGGTGTGGTATTTCGCTCTCGCGGTTACGGCACGCAGATCTGCAGCCAGTTTGAATATTCGCTGAAAGAGCCAAAAGGCTTGTCGCAGCAGGCGGTGCTACGCGGTAAAAAGCCGGATACCGTCTGGATTAACAAAAGTAAAATTCAGTGCAGTGCGGAGATTGGTGAGAAGCTGGGATTAGACAAAGGCAGCGATGTATACCAGCTCAAACGCATTCGCTATGTCGATCAGCAAGCGGTTTCGGTGGAAGAGTCTTGGGTGCCTGCGCACTTTATCGCAGACGCCGACGAGATTGGGATTTCGTTGTATGACTACTTCAACAAACAACACATCCTGCCGGTTAAGTCGCAAAGCAGAGTGAGTGCCCGCATGCCTGATGAAGCCCTTAAAATGCAAATTGCCCTGCCCGACAATGTGCCGGTGCTGGTGATTAAGCAACTGGCACTCGACGCGCAAGGCAATCCGCTGGAATACAGTATCAGTTACTGCCGCAGTGATATGTACGTGTTTATTGCTGAGTGATTCTTTGCTGCCAGTAAGTCTGCAACGCATCGCGATCCGGCGCGCAATCCCCCCCGCGCTGCGAAACCACATAAGAAGCCACGGCATTGCCCAGCGCAACACTCTCCGCCAGCGACCAGCCAGAAGCTAACCCTGCCAGCAGTGCCCCGGCATGGCTGTCGCCCGCGCCGATGGTATCGACCACTTTCGTGGCCAGCGCGGGCACCCACCCCTGGGCATGTGCATCGGCAAAACCCGCGCCTTCACTGTCCAGACGCACCACTATCGCGCCACCAAACTGCGATTGCCATTGCGCCATTAACTGCCTGGCATCAAAGGGTTCAGCCTGGTTCAAACGCTCACGCCACAGCAATTCCGCTTCTTGTCTGTTCACTGTAATCAGTGGTTTTCGCGCCATGATGCGGTCAAATTGCGCATCGCCGATATCCGCCAGACGCGGCCCGAAGTCCACCAGCAGCTGATAGCTTTGCTCCTGCTGCTCAAGCCAATCGATCAGGACATTGCCGCTTTTACTGGTGAGCTGATAGCCGGAAAGATAGATCCAGCGATCTTGCGGCTGCGGCACCGCGCGCAGCAGTTCCGCATCCCATAGATTTTCCACGCCACTAACGGAGAGAAACGTGCGCTCACCGTCCGGCTCCACCAGCGCCAGGCACCAGCCGTTATCACCGTTGGGCGCTTCCAGTACGCTTTCAATGCCATATTCCGTCAGCTTTTGCCGCACAATGCTGGCCCAGGTTCCGTTACCCAGCGGCAGTGCGTTGAATGATGGGATCCCGAGACGATGCAGTGCGATCGCCACATTCAGTGCGCACCCTCCCACATTGACGCCCTGCTGGTGGAGTTCAATGTCACTTCCCCGATGGGGTAAGGAATAGGCATCGGCAATCACATCGACAACCGCGGCACCAATCACGCACACCGGCAATCGCGCTTGCAGCCGATTCAGGTCATCAGGCGTCAGCATAAGCGGCCTCACGCTGCTGGCGAAAACGGATAAAGGCGCTGCTGTAGCGCGTGAAATCCAGTGCGTTCGCCGCATCCAGTTGTGCTTTGAGATCGGCATCGATGTCGTCGATACCGTGAAGCGCACCGCAGATCGCTACCGCCATCGCGCCAATGGTATCGGTATCTCCCCCTAAATTGGCGCAGAGGATCGCGCAACGATTGGGGTCAGTGGCGGCCAGTTCAACCATGGCAATAGCTGCGGGCACCGATTCGATGGTGCTGGTTCCCGTGCCGACCAGGTCATATATCTGTTGCATGGTCGATTCCACCCCCCTTCCATGCGCCACCACCGACAAGGCTAGCTCAACACGCGCAGCCATGGATGCGCTAAAGGTGGTAACGCGTTTTTCCTGTGCTGCGCGCGCAATTGATGGCAGCTCATCGCGGATCATTGTCCAGTTGGCCCCATCAATGGCGCGTGAAACCGCCCAGGCAATCACTGTCGCCCCGGCGATGGCAACATCAGATTTGTGCGTGGGACTGGATGCCAGTGCGACGGCATCAATAAAGGCACTGAGGTCACGCGCAGGCAGCAGACAGCCAAGAGGTGAAACGCGCATTGCCGCACCATTGGTCATGCCGTTATTGTCCAACTGAGCCACGGGGATACCGTTTTTCAAAGCATTGAGCGCGATCTTTGAGGTTGGCCCCAGCACGTTTTTATTGAAGGCATCAAAGGCTTCTGCCCAATGCAGAATATTGGCGCCAATGGTTTCCGCATCGATTTCACCGTGATGGGTCATAATGGCATCGGCCAGCGCCAGTGCCATCGACGTATCATCCGTAAAGGCCGCCTGACCGAAATAACAGGCGGCATTGTTTTCTGCTGGCCCCGGCAGGAAGCGATCAATCCAGCCAAAATGCTGCTTAACACGGCTACGCGGCCATAATTCTGAGGGCATACCCATGGCATCGCCCAGCGCCTGACCGTAAAACGCGCCTAAAATCCGTTTTTCCTGGAGTGTCATCGTCATCATTGCTTCTCTTATTTATGGCTGTCAGCGGTGGTTGATTGTTCAAAGGAGGTTAATTCGTCACTGCGTTTTTTACCGTCACGGAACAGTACGATGAAGGCGACAGTGATAATGATGATCATCACGCTGCCAAACATCCACATACCCGCCCAGTTAAACGTCTGTCCGTTGCGCGGTTGGTCATAAGCGAACATCTCCTGCATCAGATAGCCTCCCAGGCGATAGCCCAACAAGCTACCAATCCCCTGACAGGCGAGCGTGATCAAGCCCTGAGCGGCATTGCGCATGGCAACGGGCGCTTTTTTATCGACGTAAATGTAGGCGGTGATGAAGTAAAAGTCATAGCTGACGCCGTGCAACAGGATGCCCATAAACAGCATGCCCATGGTCAACATGTTTTGATCGCCGCCAAACACGAAGAAGATGTAGCGTAATGCAGCCGTGGTTAAGCCGAGCAACAGGACTTTGCCGATGCCGTAGCGTTTGATAAAGAACGGCAGTGCCAGCAGGAAGAAGATTTCGGATACCTGGCCAAGTGTCATCCAGCCGGTGGCATGCGGTAAGCCCACCTCTGTTAAATAGCCCTCAGCGAAGATGTAGTAAAACGCCAGCGGCATACTGAACAGGAAGGAACAGACAAAGAACACCAGGAAGCTACGATCTTTTAACAGATGCAGCGCATCAAGCCCCAGCGCCACGCGCAGGCTGAATTTTCCGGTGCTTTTGGGTTCGGTGGCGGGCAGAGTTAAAGCAAAGATCCCTAGTACCAGCGAACTGGCCGCAGTGATCAGCAGAGGAACGTTACTGGCGGAGATATCGCCTAAGCCCATCAGAGGAGGTAAGAAACCGCAGGCGATGCCTGAAGCTATCCAGCCTAACGTTCCCATCACGCGTACTCGTGGGTAATCTCGCTCTACATCGCCCACATGGGAAAAAGCGATACTGTTAGTCAACGCAATGGTTGGCATGTAAGTGAGCGCATACAACAATAGCAGTGGGAAGAAGCTACTGAAGTGGGTTTGCTGGGCGGCGAAGTACATCAGAATCGAGCCGACGATCATCAGTAACGACAGTACCTTTTGTGCCTGGAAGAAACGGTCTGCCAGCGATCCAACCAGGATCGGTGACAGGATGGCGGCAATCGAGGTACAGGCGTAGCACCAGGCGATCTCAACCGGCGAGAAGCCGTTTTTGCTGAGAAAGGCCCAGAGCGGTACAAACCATGCTCCCCAGATAAACCACTCGAGAAACATCATGAACGATAATTTTGGGATTGTTGTTTTCATTAAAAAGGACTCCCCGGTGTAGGTGAGGCCAATCTAGCACCATTAACAATACCTTTATAATACCACTGGCGGAATTTTTGAGCTGGCCCACAACAATTTTAACGGGGAATTTACAGCAGAAGAGTGGCAATGCAGAGGAAATGGGCGCGAGGTTCGCGCCCAGAGAGGTTTAGCGGCGGTTTTTCCAGACGGTCTGGATGTTACAGAATTCGTGCACGCCGAAGCTGGACAGCTCACGGCCATAACCACTTTTCTTCACTCCACCGATTGCCACACGGGGATCTGATGCACCGTTACCGTTAATAAATACCGCACCGGTTTCCAGTTTTTCCGCCAGGTCATTGGCAACGCTTTCGTTAGCGGTCCACACGGTGGCACTCAAACCAAATTCGCTGTTGTTTGCCAGTTCTAACGCATGCTGCGCATCACGAGCGACAGTGATTGCCGCAACAGGACCAAAGATCTCTTGCTGGAACGCGGCCATCTCCGGCGTCACATCGGCAAGGATCGTTGGCGCATAATAGTTACCCTCACCTTCGATCTTATGACCGCCTAAAACCAGTCGGGCACCTTGTTTCAGGGTTTCCTGCACCTGGCTATCCAGCTCATCACGCAGATCGTAACGTGCCATTGGACCAATGAAAGTCTCTTCGTTCAGTGGATCGCCGATCTTCAGTGCCTGAACCGCAGCGCTAAAACGCGCCTCAAACGCTTCTGCGACACTCTCTTCGATGATGAACCGTTTGGCCGCCATACATACCTGTCCGGTGTTCTGGTAGCGTCCTACGACCGCTGACGCCACTGCTGCGTCCAGATCGGCATCCGCCAGCACGATAAATGGATCTGCGCCGCCCAGTTCAAGCACGGTTTTCTTCAAAACAGCACCGGCTTGTGCCGCAATTGCCCCACCCGCTCTTACGCTACCGGTGACCGCTACGGCAGCGATCCGTGGATCTTTAATCGCTTGTGACACACCGTCGTTATCCACGTTGATCACCGTGAAGCCACCTTTGGGCAGATCGGTCGCATCAAACAGTTCTGTCATCAGGTGAGCGGAGCCCATTACGCTCGGTGCATGCTTCAGCACATAGGTGTTGCCCGCCAGCAGCATGCTGACTGCACCGCGCAGAACCTGCCAGTAAGGGAAGTTCCATGGCATCACGGCAAGAATGACGCCTAAAGGACGGAATGATTGCCAGGCTTGCTGATTCTCCACCAGCGAAGGCTTGTCTGCCAGAATGGCTGGACCGTGTTCTGCATACCAGTCACATAAGTTTGCGCACTTCAGCACTTCAGCGCGTGCTTGCGCGATAGGTTTACCCATTTCGAGGGTTGCCATTTTAGCGAGTTGGTCCTGACGCTGGCGAATTTGCTCTGCTAACTGACGCAACACGATCACGCGCTGCTCCATGGTGGTTGCACGCCACTGTGCAAAGGCTGCAGCACTCTGTTGCAGTGCAGTTTCTAACTCAGCGGCACTCTGCAGCGGATAGGTTGCGATGATTTCGCCCGTAGTTGGATTACGTGAGATGACGTTGTCAGTCATAAGATGCCTTCCTAAATGTTTAATAGGGTCATGTTGGATTTCACCTTACGCCTGCCAAAGGTTGATGAAAAATGAATAATAATGAGGAAGTTGTTCATCTTGAAAGAATCAGCAGGATCTTTCTCGCGCAGAACTTATGTTTATCTGTGTTAGTGAGGGTGGCTTTCAAAAGCGGCATGTTTTGACAGTTTCGACCCACAGATGTCGATTCATCATAGGGTTATGCAGTTATACAGTGAATAGATCTCTATTAAAGATCATAGAGAGATCTTAAAGAGATCCTAAGAGATCCCCGATCGTCGCAAGCCGCACCACACAAGGCCTGAGAAGGTGATCGCGTTCACTATAATCAGATAAACGCCCACTGTAGTCAGTACAATATTCACTATAGACTGTAGAATGTTCACTATAAACAGTGTTAATGTTCACTGTAATCAGAAATCGATCCTTTTCATCCACAGAATGAAGACCTCAGGCTATGGCAGATAAAGAGAGTGAAAACAAAGCGTTACTAGAACCTTTTCTGTCGGTGACAAAAAATAGTGGTGAAGTTATCCAGCTCCACCCTAATAAAAATAACACCGTACAACCGGTCGCTTTGATGCGCCTGGGACTGTTCGTTCCTACCTTGAAATCTACCGCACGCGGCAAGTCGGGTGCGATGGCCTCAACAGACGCCACCAAAGAGCTTAAGAACCTCTCGCTGGTTAAGTCGGAAGGTTATGAAAAGATTACCATTACCGGCGCGAGGCTGGATATGGATAATGATTTCAAAACCTGGGCTGGCATTATTCAGTCATTTTCGCGTTATCCCTCAAAGGGCGATACCGTCACGCTGCCATTTATCGATTTCGTTAAAATGTGCGGGATCCCTTCGGCTAACTCATCTGCAGCGCTACGGAAGCGTTTAGATGCCTCTTTGCGACGCATCGCGACCAACACCTTGTCCTTTGAAGGTAATGGCAAAGCGTACCACACCCACCTTGTGCAATCGGCGTATTACGATCGCGAAAAGGATCTGGTACGTATCCAGGCCGATCCTAAGCTGTTTGAGCTGTATAACTTTGACCACAAGGTTCTGTTGCAACTGCGTGCTATTTCCCGCCTTAAACGCAAAGAGTCGGCACAGGCACTCTACACCTATCTGGAAAGTCTGCCGACGAATCCGGCGCCTATCTCGCTAGCGCGTTTACGCATGCGTTTAAATTTGGGTTCTAAGACTACGACGCAGAACCACGTTGTCAGACGCGCGATGGAGCAGCTGAAAGAGATTGGCTATCTGGATTACTCAGAAGTTAAACGCGGTCGTTCGGTGTTCTTCATCATCCACAGCCGCACGCCAAAACTTGATGGAATGAGCAATCTTGAGAGCATCGACTCTCTAGAAGAAATTGAATTCGAAGACTGATTCTCGCATTCACTGTAATCGGAACGCCCCTGTGGCAGTGTCACTTTTTGGGCAAAAGTGACACTCGCTCTCTTCATTATGTTCACTGTAATCAGCACTCCCTTCCTCATTCACTGTAATCAGCACCATTCACTGTAAACAGTAGATCGCGCTTATCCCGGAACGCACCGCAATACTGTCCATCTATAGCTTGCCTATTTATATAGCTATTCACGATAGTAAGTACTTACCAGGTGGCTATTCCACACTCTTAAGATTTCCATGTAAGGTGGATTGCTGATTACAGTGAACATACAGGGCTCGATATCAGTCTACTGATTACAGTGAATCCCTTGAAAGAGCGGTGTGCTGACTACAGTGAATGTTTTTATTCAACTTATTGTTTATATTGAGTTTTATTCGTCTTTCTTATGACGTTCACTGTAATCAGTAAATTACCTGTAAAAGTAAACAGTAAAAGTGACAGGGTTCGTCACCTAAGCTGATTACAGTGAATGTAAGAACCTTGTACCGATTACAGTGAACATTTTACACCGCCCTCCATCGACGTATTTATCACGATCTTTGCGGACGTCACGCTGTCACTGATTACAGTGAATCTTCTGGCTCCCTCCCCTCCTCCGGCTTCTTGAATCTGATCATTACAGTGGTGCTGGGTAAGTCATTTACTGATTACAGTGAATGGTTGCTGCAACGTGATTAAGCGCTTTCTACTGATTACAGTGAATGTCTGTTGCCATGTGTTTCTGCGTGGTGAGGATGAAGCGCATATCAGCTTACTGATTACAGTGAATGCTTCAACGCAATATCTGGTTTACTCACACAAAACACACTCACTTGTGAGAGCCAACTTCAGTGGCTAAGACGCTGAGATTTACTGATTACAGTGAACGCTGTTGTGGTTGTTAACTCACCCGGATGGACCTGCCTTTGAATGCACTCACGCGCGGACCGGCAAACATCATGCAGTGTCTGCTGATTACAGTGAATGTTTTACTCGCCTGCAGAGTGGGATTTTTACTGATTACAGTGAATGTTTGCGGAAGGTGTATCCATCAATGGCCAAGAACAGAATGCGCTGCGTCCAATGAGTACTGATTACAGTGAACGTTCTCTATGACGGTTGATTTGAGTTACTGATTACAGTGAACACTCTAAGATGAAGTGTCCGGACTGACTGATGCAACGAATCTCCAGTCAGCGGGTAATGTACCGCTTTGCTGATTACAGTGAATGTTTATATCTCACCGTGAATGAGAATGTGGGGTATTCACTGATTACAGTGAATCTTTCATCTCTCGCGGTGAACAGAGGATGCGGGACGCTTACTGATTACAGTGAACGTTTGAGGTTAACGTGGGGGGCTAAAGAACTGCGTACGATGGCTCTGAGAGGTCAGTCCTGGAGAGGTTTACTGATTACAGTGAATCTTTCACATCGGACTACTGATTACAGTGAACCTTACACAGATTACAGTGAATGTTTACTGGTTATAGTGAATGTTGTGCAGATCACAGTGAATGCATGCACGATTTCAGCCGCAATGCCCTGCTCTTTTTGATGAGCTATCTTCTCATCCACTGAATACCAAACTGCTGATTACAGTGAATGTCTGCCATCCGTTGGAAAGCTGAAGGAGATCACAATTTCATCAATTTCAAACGTCTGGCTAAAATGCATTCACTGATTACAGTGAACGTTTGCATTAACTCGCTCTTACCTAACGTATTTTCTCAACACTAAATGTTCCTCATTAAATGAGATAGATTTGCCTCATGTGTAGGATTTCGGTATAAAGTCATAAATCCTACATGTGTGGAGCAAGTATGGCTAACGATGAGAAGCAAGTTCTGAAGGTCGCACAACGTTCAGAAAAGATGCTGATGAGCCTGACAGAACAAATTCAGGCACAAAAAGAAGAGTTGCAGGAAAACACGTTTTATCAGGTTTACGCAAAAGCGGCGTTAGCCAAATTGCCTAAATTAACGCGTGCGAGCGTTGATTACGCTGTAAATGAGATGGAAGAAAACGGATATCCGTTCGACAAGCGCGCGGCAGGCAGTTCAACCAAGTATGCGATGTCGATTCAAAACATCATCGATATCTACCATCACCGTGGTGTGCCTAAGTATCGCGATCGCCATCAGGATGCGTTCACGCTATTTGTGGGTAACTTGAAAGGCGGCGTGTCCAAAACGGTATCGACCGTGTCGCTGGCTCATGCTTTGCGAGCCCACCCGCATCTGCTCTATGAAGACCTGCGAATTCTGGTTATCGACCTCGATCCACAGTCTTCCGCCACCATGTTCCTTAATCACGAACGCTCGGTTGGGTTGGTAGAAGCGACCGCTGCTCAGGCGATGCTGCAAAATGTCGGGCGTGAGGAATTGCTGAACGAATTTATTGTTCCGTCAATCATCCCAGGCGTGGATGTCCTGCCAGCTTCCATTGACGACGCTTTTATCGCTTCCCGTTGGGAAGAGCTTTGCAGCGAGCATTTACCGGATCAGAACGTACATGCCGTGTTGTATGAGAACGTTGTGGCCAAACTGAAGAAAGATTATGACTTCATTTTCATCGACAGTGGTCCGCATTTGGATGCCTTCCTCAAGAACGCGATTGCCGCTTCTGACCTGTTGATGACGCCAGTTCCACCTGCACAAGTGGATTTCCACTCCACTCTGAAGTATTTGACTCGTTTACCAGAGCTGATTGGCATTATTGAGGAATCGGGCGCGTCATGCCGCTTGCAGGGCAATATCGGTTTTATGTCTAAGCTCTCCAATAAGGCCGATCATAAGCTGTGCCACAGCCTGGCGAAGGAGATCTTTGGTGGCGACATGCTGGATGCCGCATTACCCCGTCTTGATGGCTTTGAGCGCTGCGGAGAGTCGTTTGACACGGTGATTTCTGCTAACCCCTCCACCTACGTGGGTAGCACCGAAGCCTTAAAAAATGCCCGTTCGGCAGCGGAAGATTTCGCTAAAGCCGTATTTGATCGCATTGAATTTATCCGCCTGAACTGAGGTTACTATGAGCGCAAAAAGAATCACGATTGGCCGAACCTTCAGCCAAACACCTTTGCAAACTGAGGATGCTTCAGAAGGCCATTCTCAGACGTTTATCCTTTCGACCGGTAAACGTGCCCTCTTCACGCTTGAGCACATTGCGGCGAAAGAAATTGAAGAAAAAACCTATGTGGTGATGGAGACCAATGGCCGCGACCAGTCTGGCCTGACGCCTGAATCGCTACGCGATATTATTCGCACTATCAAATTGCAGCAATTTTTCCCTGCAATTGGCGTCCAGCGTGGCGACCGTATCGAAATTCTTGATGGTTCACGCCGCCGTGCAGCAGCCCTGCACTGCAAAACCGGCTTAGATGTGCTGGTCACAGAAGTGGCGATCTCTGCTGAGGAAGCGCGTCGTTTGGCGCAGGATATTCAGACTGCTCGTGAACATAATCTGCGTGAAGTGGGCATGCGCTTGTTGTCGCTAAAAGAGAGTGGCCTTTCGCAGAAAGACATCGCACAGAGTGAAGGGCTGTCACAGGCCAAGGTGACGCGCGCACTGCAAGCCGCCAGCGTTCCGCTGGAGTTGGTCACACTCTTCCCCAATCACTCTGAGTTGACCTATCCCGATTATAAAACGCTGCTGCAGGCTTATGAGAAGTTGCAGGAGACGGGCCAGACAGTCGATGCTTTGATTGATACCATCGGGATGGATGTTGATTCTGTTTGCGCACGTGATGGTCTGGCTGAAGATGAAGTGAAAAACGGTATTTTACGTCTGGTGCGCAATGGTAGTCAGACGCTGATTCAGTCTCCCGCCAAAGATAAAGTCGTGGCTACACCATTGTGGACTTTTGCGGACAAAGACCGTTATGCACGTAAGAAGACGCGTGGTCGTATGTTCAGTTACGAGTTTAACCGTCAGTCGAAAGAGTTGCAGGAAGAGTTGGATCGGGTCATCAACGAAACACTCAGCAAGTACCTTAATCAATAATCGAAATGCCGCCTCAGGGCGGTTTTTTTTCGTCCTTAACGGGGGGCTTCGCCAGCCTAATTTCATCGCTAACTGTATGAAAATTAACTGGCATGCGTTGAAATTTCAGGCTGAAATCGCCACTAATTTCATCATCCAAGTTTGTCACTGCCGCCTTCAATCGCATCCAACCAGATCGGTTGCAGCTAAAGTAACCAGCTGAATATCAAATCGCCTAAACAGCATTCTTGCGGAATTCAAGATGAAAACACGCCTACAACTCACACTGTTCGCTGTACTAATTTCACGTATAACTATATGAATTTATAGCGTTTGTTTTTAAAATTTCAGGGTGAAATCGCCATCTTTCACTAAGGCTACAACGTTTGCCAAAAGATACAAACTTGGTTTAGTCAGATGATATTCAATGATTTATCCACAGAAAAGGTGGATAACTCTCATCGTCTCTTAAGCTGTCAGCGTCAGCGAGGGAGAAAACTGCCAGACCGCATCCCGAACACGGACAGGTTTATTTATCAGACCCAAGGCATAGAAACGATCGGCGATAATCTGCTGCTCTTTTATCACTTCAAATGCCATGGCTCGGGTTCTATGACTACGGCGGCTAAGCGCCCTTTCTACAGCTGCTAATTCCAGTCCCAGCTCCTCAGCGAGCAAGCCCGCCGCTTCCTTGCGATGGCTATCAATGAACAATCCGGTTTGCTGTAAGCTTTCCACCAGCTTCTGCACCACATCATCATGCTGAAGTACGTAATCACGGCGAGCAAGATAGAACTGGTGATTACGCACGCGCCCTTCGCCATTTGCTAAAACTCGCAGTTCAGCATTGGACTCAGCTGCACTCAAAAGTGGATCCCACATCATCCAGGCATCCACCGCCAGATAATCACTGGCGGTTAAAGGGTATTTTGGCGGCGCATAAACGACTTTCACCTCATCCAACGCGATGCCGGCTTCTTCAAGCAGTTGCAGCAGAAGCCAGTGAACGTTTGAGCCTTTATTAATTGAAATGCGCTTACCGCGTAAATCCGTAAGGGTTTGAATATCACTGTCATACGGCACCACCAGACCCACGCTGTTCGGTGCGGGAGGTTCCCAGGCAATATAGGTCACGGCATTGCCCCCAACCTGAGCAAATATCGGCGGGACTTCACCGGTGGTACCAAAGTCAATTTCGTTGTTTTGCAGCGCGTGGAGTAATTGAGGTCCGGCTGGATATTCACTCCACAACACGCTGACGCCTTGCTGAGAAAAACACTGCTCAAGGCTTTGGCGTGCTTTTAACACCCCCAGGTTGCCAAATTTCTGATAACCAATACGCAGTTCACGTTCCTGACCGTTCGCAGACACAGATGTGACTGGAGCGCTGCTGGTGGTTTTTCGACGGCCTTTAATCATGCCCTGATGGGCAAGTTGAGTACGTAAGGTGTGACGACTGATGCCGAGTAAAGCCGCAGCCTGAGTCTGATTCTGATCCGTAAGTTCAAGCGCATTATTAATCAAGCTGGCAACCACACGATCAAACAGTTGATGCGGTTCTGACGAAAGTTGCTGACGCAGAAAACTGTCCAGCGTTGAGTCTGCAAAAGAGATAAATCGATGTTCACTGTAACCGGCAAGTCGCAGTTGCGCGGGAGTCAGCGTTTCCTCACGACTGAGAAGTACCGCGTTATGCAGGGTGTTTTCAAGTTCACGGATATTGCCCGGCCAGCTGTATTCGTGCAGCGCCTCAAGCGCGTCGGGAGAGAGTCGTCGTGCAGGACGCCCCAAACGTCGTGCATACAACGTCAGAAAATGTTGTGCCAGAAGAGGAATATCATCCCGGCGCTGCCGTAAAGGCGGCAACGGCACTACGGCGATGTTGAGTCGGTAAAAGAGATCTTCTCTGAATCGACGTTCACGGATCGCCTGAGCTAAGTCCACATGTGTCGCCGCAATGACGCGCACATCCACTTTAATCGCTTTACGTGAGCCGACACGGTTGATCTCTCGCTCCTGCAACACACGCAATAATTTAACCTGCAATGGCGGGCTAAGTTCACCGATTTCATCGAGGAGCAGCGTGCCACCCTGCGCGGATTCAAACCAGCCTGGATGTGCCTGCGACGCACCGGTGAAAGCCCCTTTCTCATGACCAAAGAGCTCAGCCTCCGCCAGACTCTCGGTGAGCGCTCCACAGTTGACGGCCAGAAAGGGGCCATGGCGGCGCGCGCTATGGTGATGTAGATAGCGCGCGACAACTTCCTTACCGGTGCCGGTTTCACCCACAATCAACACGGTGGCATCCGTGGGGGCAAATTTATCGAGCAGTGATTGAAAGGCAAGTGAAGCCGGGTCGACTAAACGAGGCGAATCGGTGTGGTTGGCGTAGGTGTTGAGCATGGTTTGATTTCCTTTCAGGAGCATCATCACACGCTAAACATTCAGGTTCACTGTGAACAGCAGGAAAAAAGCATAAGCAGTTGCATATGCAGCAATAGCTGTTGACGTGAAGTTGTGAATGCAACAACGCTTAACGGAGTAATCAGAGCTAAATGTCTGAAATCCCGCAAGTAAGGGCAAATACCAAACTGGCACGCTTTTCGCTAATAGCCATATAACTAAATAAACAGTCAGAAATGACCAATTTCGAATAAAGTTATATAGGAAAAGCATAATGGCCGATTCCGCTAACAACGCTATCAATGTCTTCTGGTTTCTCCCTACTCACGGCGATGGCCGCTATCTGGGCACCACCGAAGGAGGTCGCCCGGTTGATTTAGCCTACTTACAGCAGGTGGCCTTGGCTGCCGACAATCTCGGATTCTACGGTGTGCTGATTCCAACCGGTAAAAGCTGTGAAGATTCATGGCTGGTTGCGTCAGCGCTGGCACCGATTACGCGCCGTCTGCGCTACCTGGTTGCGGTGCGCCCAGGCTTGCAACCGCCAACGCTGGCGGCACGCATGGCTACCACTCTTGATCGCTTGTCTGAAGGGCGCCTGTTAATCAACGTGGTGACGGGCGGCGATCCGGTTGAGAACAAGGGCGACGGCATCTTCCTGAATCACAGTGAACGTTATGAGGTGACCAAAGAGTTCCTCGACGTCTACAGCCGCTTAATGCGCGGGGAGAAAGTCGACTATCAAGGAGAGCACATTCATGTAGAAGGGGCCGAAGTGCTGTTCCCTCCGGTACAAGAAAATGGCCCACCGCTCTACTTTGGTGGATCTTCTGAAGCGGCGATAGACGTTGCGGCACAACAAATTGATACCTACCTGACGTGGGGCGAGCCACCAGAGCAGGTGGCGGAAAAAATCGCGGTAGTGCGTGAACGTGCCGCCGCACGCGGACGCAAGCTTGAGTATGGCATTCGCTTGCACGTTATCGTGCGTGAAACCGAAGAGGAAGCGAAAGCCGCTGCAGACAAGCTGATTGGTCAACTGGATGAAGAGACCATCGCGCAGGCGCAAAAGATCTTTGCCCGCATGGACTCGGCAGGGCAGGCGCGTATGAGCGCGTTACACAAGGGTTCACGCGATAATCTCTACATTGCGCCAAACTTATGGGCGGGCGTGGGGCTGGTGCGCGGCGGTGCCGGAACGGCACTGGTGGGGAGCCCGCAGCAAGTGGCAGAACGCATCCGCGAATATCAGGCGTTGGGTGTGACCAACTTCATCTTGTCAGGCTATCCGCATCTGGAAGAGGCCCATCGTGTGGCAGAATTGTTATTACCGCTGCTGCCGTTGGCGCACGGACAACAGCAGCGAGCGCGCACGTTCAATACCGGGCCTTTTGGCGAAACCATCGGTGGCGATAAGCGTCCATCGAAGCAAACGAGCGCCAGCTAATGCAGGAGAAGGCAATGGCGATAGCACATGTGATGATTGTCGGTGGCGGCTTTAGCGGCACGGCGCTGGCTATTCATCTTGCGCGTACCGCAGCCAGCCGATTACTGATTACAGTGGTCGAGCCGCGCGATCGCCTTGGCGGCGGTGTTGCCTACTCGACGCAGGAGCCTGCGCATCGTATTAACGTGCCCGCATCGCGTATGCATTTAAGCGGCGATGAGCAGGGTGCATTTGACCGCTGGTATCGTCAGCAGCCGGAATGTTCACTGGACTCCGCAGCCCATTGCACCGACGGATCGGTCTATCCTCAGCGCGGGTTGTTTGGACGCTATCTGGCGGAACAGTTTGCGCTCGCCGCACAAGCGCATCCACTTGTGACGCTACGACACATTAAGGCCAGCGCCATCGCATGGGAGGGGCAGCAGTTGCTACTCAGTGATGGTGAAACCCTGAAGGGCGATGTGCTGGCTTTGGCGATTAGCCATCCACCGCCTTCATTGCCAAATTCATTACAGCCCCTGGCACAGCATCCGGCCTTGATCGCCAATCCCTGGCAGCAAGGCGCACTGGATGCTATCGATCCTGACGCATCGGTGGCGATTATGGGCACCGGGCTGAGTATGGCTGATGTGGTTGCCTCACTGGCCACCCGCCAGCATCGAGGCCCGTTAACGGCCTTCTCGCGCCGTGGGCAGCTCTCACGCGCTAATCTGACAGGTGAGTGGCCTGAATGGACGTTAGCGCCGCAGAACGCCGCAGAGACGCGTTTGTGGCTACACCATATTCGCGCCGAGGTCGATCGTGCTGCACAGCAGCAATTGCCCTGGCAGCGCGTACTGGATGAAGTCCGTGTACAGGGGCAACGTATCTGGCAATCATTGCCGTTACGCGAACAGCAACGGTTTGTGCGTCATCTGCGCTCCTGGTGGGATGTACACCGCTACCGCATTGCGCCTCAGGTGTCGGCGATCATCACTCAACGTCAGCAGCAGGGCAGTTTGCAGGTGCTGGCGGCCAGATTGCACGCTATCACTGCGCGCGCTCATCAGCTGGAAATCACACTGCACACTCGGCAAGGTGAAACACAGACGCAGCTACTGGACCATCTGATCGTCACTACCGGTCCAGGTCACGATGCGTTGACCCACAGCCAGCCGCTATTACTTTCGTTGAGTGAGCAAGGCCTGATACGTGCCGATGCACTCGGCTTCGGTCTGGATGTGGATGAACAATCCCATGCCCTTAATCATCAAGGCCAGTCCAATGCCCGGTTACTGGTGGTTGGCCCCGCCGCACGCGCACGCTTTGGTGAGCTGATGGGCTTGCCGCAAGTCGCCGACCATGCCGCGGCCGTGGCGCAGCAAATCCTGAAAGAACTGCATATCGTTCATGCCGAGCGATGTCCCCCTTCTGATTCTTAATCTCTCAACATCTTAAAAATTAACTGACGAACGCCGGGTCGTAGCACGATCACGGCCTCGCTATGGAGATTGCTATGCCATCGCAACGTGAAATTCGCTTGAATGCATTTGATATGAACTGTGTCGGACACCAGTCACCTGGACTGTGGGCCCACCCGCGCGACCGCTCCTGGCAGTACAAAGATCTGGAGTATTGGGTCGATTTGGCGCGCCTGTTAGAACGGGGGAAATTCGATGGGTTGTTTATTGCCGATGTGCTGGGCATCTATGATGTGCTGAATGGTAATGGCGATGCCGCCATCCGCCAGGCAACGCAGGTGCCGGTCAACGATCCGCTGGCACTGATCACACCGATGGCGCTGGTGACCGAACATCTCGGCTTTGGTCTCACCGCGTCGCTGTCATTTGAGCACCCTTATCCTTTTGCGCGACGCCTCTCCACGCTCGATCACCTCACCAAGGGACGCATTGGCTGGAACATTGTCACCTCGTATCTGGAGAGCGGCGCTCGTAATATTGGCCACCAGGCACAGACCGATCACGACAGTCGTTATGACTACGCCGATGAGTATCTGCAAGTGGTCTATAAACTGCTGGAAGGGAGCTGGGAACAGGATGCGGTTCTACGCGATCGCGAACGTCGCATCTTCAGTGACCCTCGCAAAATCCATCCGATTAATCATCAAGGCACCTTCTTCAATGTGCCCGGTATCCACCTGTGCGAACCCTCGCCGCAACGGACACCGGTGTTGTATCAGGCAGGGGCTTCAAGCCGCGGTAAGCAGTTTGCCGCTGAGCATGCAGAGTGCGTATTTGTGGCGGCACCGTCAAAGGTGCTGTTGAAGAAAACCGTGGCCGATATTCGCCGTCGTGCCGAAGAAGCAGGACGTGATCCGCGCAGCATTCTGATCTTCAACCTGCAAACGGTGATTGTCGGGGAAACCGACGCGGCGGCGCAGGCAAAGTGGAAAGAGTACCAAAGTTGGGTCAGCTACGAAGGTGCGTTGGCGCTGGTGTCTGGCTGGACCGGTATCGACTTCGGACAGTATCAGCCAGATCAAGTGTTGAAGTACCTGCACACCAATGCCATTCAATCTGCCGTGGAAACCTTCTCGACTGCCGATCCCGATCGTCAATGGACGGTCAAAGCGTTAGCGGACTGGGTAGGTATTGGCGGTTTTGGTCCGCTGATTGTCGGCAGCGCTGAAACGGTGGCGGATGAACTGCAAAGTTGGGTCGAAGATACCGATGTGGATGGCTTCAACCTGGCCTATGCGTTGACGCATGAAACCTTTGAAGATGTGGTTGAACTGCTGATTCCGGAACTGCAAAAGCGCGGCGTCTACAAAAAGGATTACGCACAAGGCACGCTGCGCGAGAAGCTGTTTGATGCGGGACCTCAGCTAACCGCACCGCATCCGGGTGCAGGCTATCGCGTGAAAAGCCGTGTGCAGCAGGAGGTCTCATGATTGAGATTGAACAGCTGAGTAAGCAGTATCGCAGCACTGATGGCCGCGTGACTGAGGTGCTGAAAGCGATAAACCTGCAGGTGCCTCAGGCCAATATCACGGCCGTGGTGGGTCCAAGCGGAGCCGGTAAATCGACGCTGGCAAAATGCATCAGCCTGCTGGAACAGCCCAGTTCCGGCAGCATTCGCGTGAACGGCAGCGATCTTTCCCGGCTGGATGGTGAGGAACTGCGCCTTGCACGTCGATCGATTGGGACGGTGTTTCAGTCATCCGCACTGTTGCAACGCAAAAGTGCGTGGGAAAATATCGCGTTGCCTTTGCGCTATCTCGGCGTGGTAGAGCGTGATATTGCCGCGCGCGTCGGTGAGTTGCTGGAGAGTGTCGGCCTGAGCCACAAAGCCAACGCCTACTCTGGGCAGCTTTCCGGTGGTCAGCGCCAACGGATCGGTATCGCGCGTGCACTGGCATTGCGTCCTTCGGTGCTGTTGGCCGATGAAGCGACCTCAGGGCTTGATCCTGAGGCAACCCTCACCGTGCTCGATCTGCTCAAAAAACTGCGTGACGACTATAAGCTGGCGATTGTGTTGATCACCCATGAAATGGATGCGGTGCGTCAGGCAGCCGATGCGGTGGCCGAGATTCGCAATGGGGAAATTGTGCAGTACGGCGTGGTGAAAGACTTACTGGCTGAACCGGATTCAGCGCTGGGGCAACGCCTCTTCCCGCTGGTGGCTAAGCCGGGTGTCGCAGAACTGATCCTGCAACTTAGCTATCGCACCGATGTGCCGGTCGCCAGCGACTGGATTTCGCGGCTTAGCCAGCAGTTTGCGCTGCGCATTGATCTGCTCGGCGCGCATATCGAACAGGTCAATGGCATTCAGGCCGGACGCTTGCAGGTCGGTATTCACTTCCAACAGGAGCGCGTGCCGCTTGCACGGTTACTGGCGCAACTAGAACAATTCGGGTTAGTCGCCAGTGTCTCTGGCAGCGTGCTGCCATTACGGGAGGCGGTATGAGCGTCTCCGTAATGAGTCAAGACACGCCATGGCTGGAAATCCCAACCTTGATGCTGCCTGCGTTGGGCGAAACCGCGTTAATGGTGGCAATCGTGATGCTGTTTGTCGTGACCTCCGGCGGCATGGTCGGTGTGGTGCTGTTCAACACCTCGGCTCGCGGGCTGTTTCCCCATCGCGGCGTGCATCGGGTGTTGAGTTGGATGGTTAACATGGGGCGCTCACTGCCGTTTCTGGTGCTGATGGCCGCGATCATTCCGTTCACCTTCTGGCTAACCGGCACCACCATCGGTATTCCCGCCGCGGTGGTGCCGATGATTGCCGCTGGCATCCCGTTCTTTGGTCGGCTGGTGGATAACGCCTTGCGCGAGCTGCCTGGCGAGGTCACTGCGGTGGGGCTGGTGTGTGGTGGCTCGCGTTGGCAAATCATCCGCTCGGCGCAACTCAGTGAAGCCTTGCCCGCCATCGTTGCCGCTATCACGCTCAACCTGATTTCGATGATTGAGTATTCGGCGATTGCCGGCACCATCGGCGCGGGCGGCATTGGCTATCTGGCCGTGGTGTACGGCTACCAGCGCTTCGACAACCACATCATGATCGCCACCATCGTAGTGTTAATCGCTCTCATCCAAACCATCCAATTTCTCGGTGACCGACTGGTTACCGCATTGCGCCATCCTCAGGGGACATCCATATGACAACACAAGAGTTTGAATTACGTAAAACCCGCCGCTGGCCATGGCTGCTACTGATTATAGTGGTCATTGCACTGGCCGCTGCGGCCTGGTTCTGGCGCAGCCAGCAGGCACAAACGGTGGTCTTTGGCAGCACCTTGCAGGTGCACTTTGAGCCAGCAATGGCCGGTGAACAGAAGTTGATTGAGTATGTCGGCGAGCATATCGCACCTGACTACGGCCTGAAGCTGCAGGCTGTGGGTGTGCAGGACCCGGTGCAAGCTGACCGTGCCGTCGCCGAAGGACAGTATGCGGCCACGGTTTATCAACATCAGTGGTGGCTGAAGCAGGTGGTCGATGCCAACGGCTTTAAACTCACTTCTGCTCTACCGCTGTTCCAGTGGGCATTTGGTATCTACTCGGACCGCTATAAATCGGTGGCCGATCTACCGCAGGGCGCTACCATCGTGGTTCCCGATGACGGCGCCAACCAAGGTCAGGCACTTTGGTTACTGGCACGTCAGGGATTGATCACGCTTGACCCCAACGTTGAACCGCGTACCGCCAAACTCAAGAATATTGTGGGCAATCCGCACGGCTTCGTTTTTAAAGAACTCGACTTGTTAACGATGCCGCGTGCGCTCAATTCTGTCGATGCCGCGATTGGCTACGTCTCACAGTTTGATGCCGGCAAAGTCCCGCGTGATAAAGGCATCCTCTTCCCGCCAGCACCGCGTACCTTTGCATCGCAGTTGGTGATTGGCACACCGTATCTGGAGCAAGAAAATATCGTCAAACTCAAGCAGGCGTTCTCCGATCCGCGCGTTCAACAGTGGTTAAAAACCACCGATGACCCGCTGGTAAAAGGTGTGCTGGTGCCTGTCTCTGCTGAGTAATCCCCCCGCTTTTAATACGCTCCCCGGACTCGCGCTGCGCGTTCGGGTTTTTGTGCTTGTTTTGATTTTATATTATTGATATATAACACATTAATATCACTATTTGTTGTTTTGGTCCTGTCAGTTAAACGTTTATAACAACCTCACCTGCATAACTAAAAATAACGTGAGGCGTTATGAGTACTCTTCCTTTAGAAAACACCCTGCCGGCTTCCGAGCCGGTGCGTTCGGTCAGTGATGTGGCAAGGCTGATCAACACCCGCAGTGACAAAAACAACTATGCGCGCATGATTGTGTTCCTCGCGCTCGGTGGCGTCTTCCTTGATGCTTACGATCTCACCACGCTCTCCTACGGCATTGATGACGTGGTACGCGAATTCCAGCTAAGCCCTTTCATTACCGGGCTGGTGACCTCTTCGATTATGGTCGGCACTATCGTCGGCAACCTGATTGGTGGCTGGCTCACCGACAAATATGGCCGCTACTCGGTGTTTATGGCCGATATGTTGTTCTTCGTCGTCTCCGCTATTGCCGCCGGATTAGCGCCCAATGTCTGGGTACTGATTGGCGCACGCTTCCTGATGGGGATTGGCGTCGGCATCGATTTGCCGGTGGCGATGTCCTATCTGGCGGAGTTTTCTAAGTTTGCGGGCAAAGGTAACAAAGCGGCGCGTCTGGCTGCCTGGTGCCCGATGTGGTACGCCGCTTCAACGGTGTGCTTCCTGCTGATCTTCGGCCTCTATTTCCTGTTACCGAAAGAACATCTCGATTGGTTATGGCGCGCTTCACTGCTGTTCGGGGCGGTCCCTGCGTTGCTGATCATCGCCGTGCGCAGCAAGTTTATGAACGAATCACCGTTGTGGGCCGCCAATCAGGGGGATCTGAAATCAGCGGTGCGCATCCTGCGGGATTCTTATGGCATTCATGCGCATGAAGCCGAGCCGGAAGCGCCACCAGCAGAAGCCGCGCCGAAGGTGAGTTTCCGCGTGCTGTTCCAGAAACCCTGGCGTGAGCGCACTATCGTGGCCGGTGTGATGAACATCTGCATCTCATTTGAGTACACGGCTATCGCGTTCTTCCTGCCCTCAATTCTGGCGCAATTCCTCGGCGCTGGTGTGTTTGAAACCATCTCTGCTTCGCTGGGCCTCAACGCCTTGTTCGCCTTTACCGGCGGTTTGTTAGGTATGCGTCTGGCATGGAAATATCCGTCACGCCACGTGGCTATCGCCGGTTTTGCCTTGCAGTTCTTTGCCCTAATCGCGCTGGCGCTGATTGGGCATCCTGAAGCCATCGCCGGGATTGTGTTCGCGATACTGATGCTGGGCTTGTGGCTGTTTGCCGAAGGTTTTGGTCCTGGCGCACAGCTGATGGTCTATCCGGCGCTCTCGTATCCCACCTCCATTCGTGCCACCGGCGTGGGCTTTAGCCGCGCACTTTCCGGTATTGGCAGTGCGCTGGCGCTGTTTATTCTGCCGATTTTGCAGTCGGCGTTGGGTACCAACATGTTCTGGGTGGTATCACTTGCCGCCATCATCCCGATCTTCTTCCTGCTGGCGGTACGTCACGAACCGACTCGCCACGACATCGACGATCTTTCTCATCAGGAGTGACCATGAGCTTACTTTCAACAGGTACTGATTACGCTGCACTGGCAGCCCATTTCCGCCCGTTGTTTGCCCGCATTGCCGAGGGCGCAGTGGCGCGCGAACGCAGCCGCACCTTGCCGCATGAAGCCCTGACGTGGCTAAAAGAGTCCGGCTTTGGCACGGTGCGTATCCCTAAAGAGAAGGGCGGTTGGGGCGCATCACTGCCGCAACTGTTCCAACTGCTGACTGAACTGGCGGAAGCGGATTCTAATCTGCCACAGGCGCTGCGTGCCCACTTCGCTTTCGTCGAAGACCGCCTGAACCAACCTGACAGTGAAGAGCGCGACCGCTGGTTCGGCCGTTTTATCGACGGCGAGCTGGTCGGCAGCGGCTGGACGGAGACTGGCGTGGTGAAACTCGGTGATGTGATCACGCGCGTCACGCCGATGGCAAACGGATGGACCCTGAGCGGAGAGAAGTTTTACAGCACTGGCACGCTGTTTGCCGACTGGATCGATGTCTATGCGCGTCGCAACGACAACCAGGGTGACGTGATTGCTCTGGTGAACACTCACCAACCGGGCGTGACGCGTGAAGACGACTGGGATGGTTTTGGCCAGCGCTTAACCGGGAGTGGCACTACACGCTTCGATAATGCACATGTTGAACAAACGCATGTGTTCGATTTCGCCACGCGCTTCCGCTACCAAACGGCGTTCTATCAGCATGTGTTACTGGCTACGCTGGCAGGAATTGGCCGTGCGGTGGCACGAGACGGCGCGCAGGTGGTTGCGGCTCGCAACCGCATTTACAGCCACAGCAACGGTGGTGCGTCACGCGACGATGTGCAGGTATTACAGGTGATAGGCGAGATCACCAGCCTGGCATTTGCTGTTGAAGCCACAGTGATCCGTGCAGCACATTCACTGCAATCAGCGTATGAAGCACACTTAAGCCACGATGAAGCGCAGCTTCTCGCCGTGAATGCGTTGGCGGAAGCGGAAGCCGGGCAGGCGCAGGTGATCGCCAGTGAACTGGTGCCACGTGCTGCTACTGAGCTGTTTAATGCGCTCGGTGCATCGGACACGCGCATCAGCAAAGCGCTGGACCGCCACTGGCGTAATGCGCGTACGGTGTCATCACACAATCCGGTGATCTATAAAGCGCGTGATATCGGTGGCTGGAAGGTGAACGGCACGCCGCCAACCGGGATTTGGCAGATTGGTCGCGGAGGCGAATAAAAGCCTGTAGGTAGAGGCGGCCTTCAGGCCGCCTGTTATGAAAAAAGCAATTTACTTCTTATCCAGCGACCAGGTCGCACTGCGCACATCCACTTTCACCGGCAGCAGTCCTACGCGGGTAAACGTATCTGCCAGCGCTTGTTGCTCGTCGAATACCTGCGGAGTCATGCGCGTGGCACCGTAAGGCAGACGTTTTAAGGTGGTTTGCCAGATGGTTTTATCCAGCCCGGTGGATTTTGATAAAATCGCGGCTGCCTCATCCTGATGCTGGTTAGCCCAGTCACTCAGTTTGCTTAACTCATCCACGACCTGTTTAGCCGTATCCGGGTGGCCTTCCGCAAACGGGCGGCTGGCGAGATAGAAGGTATAATGCGGTACTAACCCTTCGGCATTGCGAATTTCACGGGCATCGGCGTTGGCTTCCACTTCAGCCAGGAACGGATCCCAAATCACCCAGGCATCAATCGCCCCTTTCTGGAAGGCGGCACGCGCATCGGCGGGTGGCAGATAAACGGGTTTCACATCTTTGTAGTTTAAACCAGCATCTTCCAGCGCCTTAACCAGCAGATAGTTCACGTCAGAGCCTTTATTCAGGCCAACGCGTTTACCTTTCAAATCCGCCACGCTTTTAATCGGGGAATCTTTAGGCACCACAATCGCTTCGGTTTTTGGGTTAGCAGGGGAGTGGCCAAGGTAGATCAAATCGGCTTTGGCGGCTTGCGCGAATGCTGGCGGGGCATCGCCAGTGGCGGCCAAATCAATGCTGCCGACGTTCAGCCCTTCCAGCATCTGCGGACCCGCAGGGAACTCCACCCAACGCACATTGATGCCCTCTTTTTTGAAGGTTTCATCCAGCGTGCCGCGATACTTTAACAGTGCGAAAATATTGGCTTTCTGATAACCAATGGTGACGGTTTCTGGGTTGGCGGCAAAGGCATTTGCAGAGAGCAGGCCGATGCTGAGGGCCAGCGTGCTCAGAACAGGAATTTTAGTTTGCATGATGAGTCTCTCGTGGTTTTTTCTCACCATAACAAAGCGCTTATATAACCAATAAATAACTAATTTCGATCGCTTATAACCTAATTTTTGTGATCGCGATCATTCACTGTAATCAGTATGTCATCTCAATTTGCATAGATGCCCAGATAATTAGCACGGTAATAATTTGTATAACAAATCAAAATGTCATATCGATAGTCTTCTGTCAGGATAGGCACTTACGTTGCCTGCTATGGGTTGCTTTCGCTCTATGAAGTGGTTTTCACAAAGTGCAGTGTTGTTCTCTGCCAAAACATGTCTTGCTGCCTTTCTGGCTTTTTACATCGCTCTGGAACTCAATTTAGACAAACCGGCCTGGTCACTGACTACAGTGTACGTTGCCTCGCAACTCTATTCGGGGTCCACCGTTTCGAAATCGATATTTCGCTTCTTTGGCACCGTGCTTGGCGGCTTGTTTACCTTGCTGATTTATCCCACCACCGTCGAGTCACCGATGCTGTTTAGCCTGTGCATTTCACTCTGGGTGGCGGTGTGTCTTTATCTGTCCCTGCACGATCGCACACCGAAAAGCTATGTGTTTATGCTGGCAGGTTACAGCGCGGCCATCATGGGTTTTCCCGATGTCACTGCGCCCACAGAAATCACTTATACGGTGATTTCGCGCATTGAGGAGATCACGGTTGCCATCATCTGCAGTAGCCTGGTACACCGCTTGATCATGCCGGTGTCGATGCGGAATCTGCTGGAGCAAAGTGTCAGTCAGTGGTACCAAAACGCGCGCAAACTGTGCAGCGAATTAGTGACGGCAATGCCCGCTGAGAAATCGCTGGAGCGCGAAGATATCCTGGTACAAATGGCTAACTATCCGCTCAATGTCGAGACGCTGATTACCCACTGCGTGTACGAAGGCGATGCGGCACGCCGCCTGGTGCGACTGGTCAGCGTGCAGTATCAGCATCTCTCTTATCTCATTCCTACACTGACTGCCATTGAGTCACGACTCAACCTACTTGCACAGCAGCAAATCCGCTTTCCTGAGCATGTTGCAGAGGCTTTCCAGCAGTTTTTGTTATGGCTGAATGGCGATGATAGCGTGCCGGTGCGCGATATTCTGACTGTGTCACAAGCGCAGTTAAAACAAGCCTGGCAGGAAGGGCGCTTAAACAGCGAAGAGAGTATTTTGCTGATTGGCTTACTGGAACGTTTGCTTAATTTCGTGCGCATCGCGGATGCCTATCAAAGCGTCAGCGAGCGCGTGAGTGAGTGGACACCCACCGTGAAGGCGGGCAAACCTGCACGCGCGCACAAGCACGTTGATAAGGGGTTACTGCTACTGTCTTGTTTCACGGCGTTCTTTGCCACTTTCGCCACCTGCCTGTTCTGGATTGGCAGCGGCTGGAAAGATGGCTCGACGGCACCAATGATGGCGGCGGTGCTCTGTTCCTTCTTCGCAGGAATGGATAGCCCAATAGCGCCGATGAAGCTGTTCCTGAAAGGGGTGCTGATCTCTATGGCGATCAGCCTCCTCTACGTCACGGTGTTGATTCCGCAAGCGGTGACATTTGAGGCAATGGTCATATGTCTGGCTCCCGGTTTGTTTGCTTTGGGATTAGTGATTGCTAATCCTTCGACCAATCTGATTGGTTTGATCGTGGCGACACAGATTCCCGGTTTGATCGGCATGAGCCATCACTTTAAGCCAGATCTTCTGCTTATAGTGAACGCGATGATTTCGACGCTGGTAGGCATTGTTATCGCCCTGGTGCTCACGCTGCTGATCCGCAACAAGCGCCCATCCTGGACGGCGAAACGCGCGGTACGTAAAGGGATTCGCGATTTGCTGCAGTTCATCGCGGTGCTGCGACTGAATACCGTCACCATGACGGCCCGCCAGCAGTTTGTCGCGCGGACGCTGGATAAGGTCAACATCATCTTGCCGCGCAAACGCGTTGATCCGTCACCCGACCTGATATCTGGCGGGAATCTGATTGCCGAAGCCTGGTTAGGGGCTAACTGTTATGACTACTACACCCGACACAAGGCGCTGTTGACCGCAAATGGCATTGAAAGTGCGGCTATGTTCCATGAGCTAAGTGTGTTCCTGAAACAGCGTCTGAAGTCGTTGCACACGCAGCCTCAGCCCGCGCTTTTAGAGGAATTGAATCGTCTGTTACTGCGTCTGGATGCGGGTGCTCGCCAGGAGCAGGCCCTGTTCGCGCCGATGTTCCATCTGTTTAATGTTCGCTTATCGCTGTTTCCTTCAGCGCGCTGGCCAGAAATCCCGTACAGTGCAGAACAAGCTCTATAAAGGATGATGACAAATGAAAATGATTGGCTTAATCGGTGGTATGAGTTGGGAATCAACGGCGCTCTATTACCGCATTATCAATGAACAGGTAAAGCAGCAGCTCGGCGGATTGCACTCGGCGCGTAGCCTGATGTACAGCGTCGACTTTCAGGAAATTGAAAAGCTGCAGGTTGCGGGTGAGTGGCAGCAAGCCGGTGAGATTCTGGCGGATGCGGCGCGCAGTCTGGAGAAGGGTGGGGCAGATTTTATTGTGCTCTGTACCAATACCATGCACAAAGTCGCCAGTCAGATTACCGATTCGGTGGGTATTCCGCTGCTGCACATTGCGGATGTCACGGCGCAGCGCATCCGCCAGGCAGGCGTTAAACGCGTAGGGCTGCTGGCGACCGCGTTTACCATGGAGCAGGATTTCTACAAAGGTCGTCTGGCGCAGTCTGACATTGAGGTGCTGGTGCCTGCTGCCGCAGGGCGCAAAGCAGTGCACGACATCATTTATCAAGAGCTTTGCCTCGGTATTATCCGGGAGGAATCGCGAGCACGTTACCGTGAGATTATTGCTGAGCTGGTGGACCAGGGTGCCGAAGCCATCATTCTGGGCTGCACGGAAATTACTTTGCTGGTGAAGGCTGAAGATGCCAGCGTGCCGCTGTTTGATACCACATTGATCCACGCCGAAGACGCGGTGAAACTGGCTCTGGCAGGAAAATAACTATCCTGCTAATTATAATTTGTGTTATTATTTATTCATTGAAGGCACAACGTCTGACCCCACATGGTCGTACAGGGATGTGCCAGAACTGGCTGCCAGTATTAGCAGCCTTTTTTGTGGTCAGAATGCTGTTTCCAGTGAATCTGTGACGCAATATTGGTCATCCACCAGCGGCAAATAACGCCATTTATCGAACGCCGTGCAGGGATGTGAGATACCGCATCCTACCCAATCCCCCGGTTGCAGCGTTTCATCATCAGGCAACAGTAAATAAGCGTGCTGATCATTTACGTCACTGATCCTCAGGTGGGTTGCGCTGCGTGCTTCACTCCCATCAGCGTTGCGAATCCATAATGGATTAGGCAAGTCCTGATCGAAAGGCACGTCACGGCGACCAAAATCAACAAATGCCAGACCCGGTTCAGGGCGGGATAACACGCGTCCCCAAATCTCCAGCGCCGCTTCAAAATGGTGATGAGCGCCAGGTTGCGCGAACGGCGCGATACGCGCATACAAACCGCTGTCGTGCGCCATGTACGCGCCGGAGCGAATCAGTGGTGTCATCGGCAACGGCAATGCAGCTGCGGTAAAACACTCCGTCACCACATCAAACCACGCGCCGCCGCCAGCACTCAGAATGATGTGTTCACTGCTGAACAACTGTTTCTCCGCCAGCAGGGCGGCCGTGTTCACCATCATCTGGCAGTAATCTTTGACCTTTTGCATCCCCGCCGCATCACGACCTGCCCCGAGCGCGCCTTCGTAACCGGCTACACCCACCAGATTCAGCGCGGTGCTGGCCTGGATTGCCTCGGCAATCGCCAGTGCTTCCGACTGTGAACGGCATCCGGTGCGCCCACCGCTGACCGACATTTCCAGTAGCACGGAAATGCTCGCGCCACCAAGATGCTGCTCCAGCAGTTTGACGCCCTGCAGTGAATCGACGTAGCACAGGAATCCGTGATCGGGATGCTGCAGTTGCCATTGGCCTATCCAGCGTATGCCTGCCGGATCGACCAGCTCGTTGGCGAGAAACACGTTACGAATGCCGAACTGGCGCAGCGCTCGCACTTGCGCTGGCGTCGCGGCACCTAATCCCCATGCGCCACCTTCAGCAATGGCGCGGCGTAAAATGGCGGGAGACATCGAGGTTTTGCCGTGTGCCGCTAACATAACCCCCTTTTCCCGACAAAAAGCTGCCAGTTGGTGCAGGTTATTCTCCAGCGCTGACTGCTTCATGATCATCAACGGTGAGAACACCTCATCACTGCTGAAAATGTCGGTGCCCTGCGCTAATGGCGCGTTACCTGTCCCCGCGACAGATTTAAAACGCGGTGCGGATTGCGGGGCATCCAGCAATCCGTCCGCGTGCAGTGGAAATTGAATCGACATGCTCTCTCCTGTTAGTGCTCAAGCACGCGCGATAAAAATTGCTGGGTACGCGGGTTCTGCGGATTAACAAAGATCTGCTCCGGGGAACCCTGTTCAGCGATGACCCCCTGATCCATAAACACCACGCGGTCAGCGGTTTTGCGCGCAAAGCCCATCTCGTGAGTTACCACGACCATGGTCATCCCCTCGCGTGCCAGGCTGCGCATCACTTCCATCACCTCACCGACCAGTTCCGGGTCCAGCGCTGAGGTGGCTTCATCAAAGAACATAATTTTGGGTTCTACCGCCAACGCACGCGCAATGGCCACGCGCTGTTGCTGACCGCCGGAAAGCTGCACTGGATAGTGATGCGCGCGCTCGGCGAGTCCAACACGCGTCAGGGCAGCCATGCCGCGTTTGTTGGCTTCGGCTTCAGACAGCTTTTGCGCTTTAATCAACGCCAGCGTGACGTTACCTAACGCGGTTTTGTGTGGGAACAAATTGAACTGCTGGAACACCATGCCCACGTGGCCGCAAATCTCGCTGCTGCGTTTACGGTCATGCAGCGGCACTTTATTCACCCAGATTTCACCGCCGTCGGCCGTCTCCAGGCCACTCATGATGCGCAGCACGGTACTTTTACCGGAACCGGAAGCGCCAATCAGCACCAGCACTTCGCCGGGTGAAACATCGAGGCTGATCTCTTTCAGCACTTGGGTTGAGCCAAAGGATTTGGTAATGCGGCTCAGCGTAATCGCGGATTGGCTCATGATAACTGGCTCCTGGTTTGATGATGTTGAACCCAACGTGATAATGGGAAGCAAATGGCGAAGTAGAGCAGGGCCACCAGACCGTAAATCACCACCGGCTGTCCGATGCGATCGACAATCGCCTGGCCTTGATGCATCAGTTCGGACATGCCGATCATGCTGACGATCGAGGTGTCCTTAATCAGAGAAAGATACTGACCCGCCAGCGGCGGTAACACGATGCCGCGCGTTTGCGGCAGCACAACACTCATAAAGGTTTGGCGTTTGGAGAGGCCTAAAATCCACGACACTTCCCACTGTCCTTTCGGCACGGCTTCAATCCCGGCACGGAACACTTCGGCGATATAAGCGCCTTGATAAATGCTCAGGCCCAGGATCCCGGCGGCAAACAGGTTGATCTCATAACCGAAGTAGGCGACGCCAAAGTAGATAAACATCAGGGTGATCAGCACCGGCGTGCCACGAAATAGCTCGGTGTAGAGCACGGCAATCTGTTTGGCGACTGGCAACCGGCTGGTGCGCAACACCGCGGCCAGCAAACCGAGCAAGGTACTGCCGATGATCGCGGCGATGGACAGCAACAGCGTGATACCCAACCCCTTGAGCAGGATGGGGAAAGAGCTGATGATTAATTCGCTCATAACGCATTCTCCCGTTTCACTGGATTAGTCAGCCATTTTTTTGCCCACCACCAGGCGGACTTTTTTACCGGTGTCACCAGCGGCGGATGGAACATGCGCCGTCCTGCAACTGTGCCCAGCCAGGAGAACAGATTGCTCAACACCAGATACACCAGTGCGACGACGCTAAAGGTCTGGATATAAAGCAGAGTACGGGCATTGATCACCGTCGCGGTCCCGGTCAACTCTGGCAGCGCAATGGCCGAAAGCAGCGAAGTGCCGAGCAGCAATTGAATCAGGTTATTGATAATTGCGGGCCACACCGCACGTGCTGCCTGAGGTAACACCACGCTGATAAAGATCTGCCGACGCGGAATGCCGAGAATATAGGCGGCTTCCAGCTGTCCTTTTGGCACCGACTGAATCCCCGCGCGGAAGGTTTCGGACAGGTAGGCCCCGACGTTGATCCCTAGCGCCAATATGCCTGCTGTAAAAGCACTCATGGTGATACCGAGAGAGGGCAGGCCGAAGAAGATGATGAAAATCTGCAACAGCACAGGCGTATTACGGATAAATTCGACGTAGCAGTGGCTGATCCAGCGTAGTGGGGCAACAGGCGACGACTTCGCGAGTGCCGACAACAAACCCAGTGCCACCGCCAAAATGAAGGCCAGCAGCGTCACCTGTAATGTCAGCCAGGCGGCTGCCAGAAAGGTGTCAGCGTAACGCCACAGGGTTAGCCATTGATAATTCATGGTTTGACTCCTTCGAGCGGCGCGACAGCAACTGTCGCGCCGCGGCAATCAGTTAAAACTGCGGGTTCAGCGGGTAACGTGGTTTGCTGCCAAACCATTTCTGATACAGCTGGGCGTTTTCACCTGATGCGTTGATTTCAAACAGGAACTCATTCAGGTAGTTAGTCCACACCTGATCACCCTGTTTCACGCCAAAGGCGTTATATTCCAGCGGTACCAAGGCTTCGTTGGTCACCGTCAGAGTAGGGTCGAGTTTGGCCTGATAGGCGAGGAAGTTGTTATCTTCGATCATGGCATCAGCCTGGCCTTGTTTAACGGCGAGGATGGCGGCCTGCGATGAGTCGTATTCTTGAATTTTCACATCAATGCCGAGGTTGCGGACTTCATCACCGTTGGTGGAGCCTTTCACGGTGGCAATCGTCTTACCTGCCATATCGTGTGCAGATTGAATGCCGCTGTTATTACGCACCAGCATCGCTTCACTCGCCACCACATACGGGTTGGTGAAACCGATCTCTTTGGCACGTTCCAGATTGCGCGTGAAGTTACAGAACACCACATCGACTTTGTTGGTTTGCAGGTTAGGAATGCGGTTCGCGCTGGTGGTATTCACCATCTCCAGCTTCACGCCCATCTCTTTAGCCAGTGCTTTCGCGAGATCCACGTCATAACCATCCGGGTTGCCGTCTTTGTCGTAAAAGCCAAACGGGGCAAAGCTCAGGCAGTCACCCACTCGCAGCGTGCCGCGTTGCAGTACGTTCTGCAAAGCGGATTGCGGCGCGGCTCCCGCCTCTTTTTTCTCTTCAGCCGGGGTGCAGCCTGCTAAAACCAGTAACGCCAGCGCAGCCGCGCCGAATTTAAGCGATGTTGTGTTCATTTCATGCTCTCTTATAAAATTTAGACGAGACGGTTTACACCGATATTTCACAGAAAAATGAAAAGCATCAATTAATAACAGGCTGTCCTGGTGTGGGCGAAGAAATAAAAATACGCCAGCCTGTTTTAACCGTAATAATTATTTACGATCGGCGCGGAAGCACTTCATGTCGACTTCCACTTTGCAGTCGACCACTAAATCCTGCACGCTACAAATACGTGCGGGTGGGTTTCCGCTAAATATCTCACTGAATACTTTATTAAAGGAGCTGAAATAGCGCGCATCGGTTAATACCGCAGTGACGTGCACCACATCCTCCACGCGATAGCCAGCCTCACGCATGATGTTCAGGCAGTTATCGAACGCCAGCTGCGTTTGTTCAATGATGCCGCCTTCTACTACTTCACCGTCGAGCATGGGGGTCTGGCCCGAGATATACAGCCAGCCATCGGCTTCTACGGCGCGCGCGAAGGGCAGCTTTTGCCCACCGGTGCCGGTTCCGCCTTCAATGCCATAACGTTTAATCGCCATGCAATTCTGCCTCGTTTCCGTGTTGATTGGTTGTCCGGTATATCAGACTAGAATCTGCAATACCGGATAGGGCCAGATTTGCACAGGAAATTAGCTTTTGCAATATGTGACGCGCTATTTAATTTTTTGTGATGTCGGCGGGATCGCAAAATAAATCTCTTTGCATAATTTTGCTTAACAGGAGTGTGACCGTTGTCGTGATTTCCCATTTATAAAAAAGTAAGGCGTGCGCCAAAATGAGGCCCCAAAATAGATCGTCATAATATAACGGGCGTGACGACTTTTTATTTTTACGGGGATGGGTAATTGTTGCATTGGGGTGTATGATGCATCTCTTTTTTAGCGTATTCCATTCGCAGACATGCAACAGGGGAGTGAGCGTATGCCGGATGAAAAACCGTCACGGGCGCGCGGCGTTGACCGGGTTATTGATATTTTTCGTCAACTGCATATTGCCCGTCAGCCGATGGCGATGCGGGATCTGATTGATGCCACCGGCGCACCGCGTTCCAGCGTGTATGAGCTGGTAAGCTTATTGAGTGAAGCGGGTCTGGTGGAGTTAGATGCTGAAGGCGCGGTGTTCTTTGGTCGTGAAATGCACTATTACGGTGCGGATTATATGGCGCATAACGATCTGATCCGGCGCGCACATCAACTGATGGTTGAGATCGTGGCACGTCACGGCGAAACCATTCAGCTTTGCATGCTGGAAGGGGATAAATACACGGTGGTGCTGTCTGAAAGCAACGCTCACCCGTTCAAGATCAGCTCCGATATTGGTGTGCGAGTGCCGATCACCTGGACGGCAACGGGACGTTTACTGCTGAGTAACTGGTCAGACAGCGCCATTCTCGATCTGATCCCAGAAGAGGATTATCGTCTTGCCAGCGGCCAGATTCTCGATAAACAGGCCTTTCTTGATGAGATCCACCATGCGGGCAAACTGGGCTACTGCATGACGGAAGGGTTATCCGAGAGTTTTACCTGCTGCATGGCGGCACCAATCCGTTCGCGTAGTGGTCAAGCGGTGGCCGCCATCTGCTTTATGGTCAGCCGCGATACCCCGCAAGAGCGTCGCCAGATGTTGTTGCAGGAGCTGATCACCTCTGGGCAGAAGCTGTCCGATTTTACGTGATGCTGTTTTCCGGTGCGCATCAAGGTGCACCCTACGAAAACCGCGATCGATCGTCTTAGGGTTGCCATTTATGGCAACCGAAAAGCGCTTAGCCGACACGCCTTACGCCATTGATGGCGACCCTTATCATTCCCACTCTTTGTCGCATTCCGTTACAACCCATTGCCCTGACGTTTATTTTCACTGCTTAAGGTTGTGTTAAGGTAATTGATAATAATAACTATTCTTTTTACCACGGAGTTTTAGGATGAAAACGCGCCTGCTACTGGCAATGGGGTTACTGGCTTCCACCGCGGCTTCGGCCACGACTTACCCGCTCACCGTCACCGACATGGACGGTCATACGCAAACCATCAATAAAGAGCCGCAACATATCATCCTGCAGGATGGTCGCGATATTCTGACGCTGGCACTGCTGGACCGCGATGATCCTTTCAAACGCGTCGTTGCCTGGAATAACCTGCCGAAAAAACAGGACACCCAAACCTGGGATCTGCTGAAGGGCAAATGGCCGGAAGCGACCAAAATTGTCGATATGGGCTTTAGCGATCAAGGCCAGGTGAATCTGGAAAGCGTGTTGGCGCAAAAACCCGACATGATGATTGCTCAGCTACGCGCAAAACCGGCACTGGAGCAGTCTGGCGTACTGAATACGCTGAACAACCTGCATATCCCGGTGGTGTTCGTGGATTACGAACTGCATCCCGCGCAGAATACGGCACCCAGCGTGACGCTACTCGGCAAGATCCTGAACCGTGAAAGTCAGGCCAAAGCCTACACCGATTTCTACCAGCAGAAGTATGACCACATCATGAAAGGCGTGGCTGAGGTGAAGAACAAACCGACCGTCTTTATTGAGCCGATTGCGGGTAACAGCGATAACTGCTGCTTCACGCACAGTCATAACGGCTGGGGTGGGTTAGTTGAAGCGGTGGGGGGCAAGAATATTGGTTCTGAGCTGCTACCGGGCAATGCCGGATTTGTGGCACTGGAAAAAATCATCGCGATGAAACCTGATGTTTACATCATGTCAGGCTCTAAGCGTCCGAACACCAATGTGCTGCCATTTGGTTATGGCGTGCAGCCGAAAGAGATCAACGCCACTTTCCAGACGCTGCTGAAACGCACGGGTCTGGCGCAGATTGAGCCAGTAAAAAATGGTCGTGTATACGGTGTGTACCACCATTTCTATAACCATCCGTACAACATCATCGGAATGGAAATTCTGGCGAAAGACCTCTATCCGCAGCAGTTCGCCGATCTCACGCCTACCGCTGATTTCCGTACTATTGTGAAAACCTTCACCAAGTTGCCAGATCAAGCCATCGACCTGAGCTACCCAGACAACAAGTAATGCTGTTGAGCGGGAGACTGAGGGCTCAAGGCTTATCATCCCTGCGTGTTGTGGTCGCCATTCATGGCGACCCAACCACCACTAAAAAATCTCTGACAACATGACATTTATTATTGTTATGTTATAACATAACAATAAACAGGGTTGCGATCAGTTGGCTGACGCAACTGGATTGGTCATTTTGAAGGAGTTGCAATGTCATCACTATCCCCAGACTTTAAAAAATTGCCCGTCACGGTGCTCTCCGGTTTTCTTGGCGCAGGAAAAACCACGCTGCTTAACCACATTCTCAATAATCGCGAAGGTCGCCGCGTGGCGGTGATCGTCAACGATATGTCGGAAGTCAACATTGATGCAGCTCTGGTGCGAGAGGGCGGGGCAGAGCTGTCACGCACCGATGAGAAACTGGTGGAGATGAGCAACGGCTGCATCTGCTGCACACTGCGGGAAGACTTATTACTGGAAGTGGATCGTCTGGCGAAAGATGGCCGCTTCGACAATCTGGTCATTGAATCCACCGGGATTTCTGAACCTTTGCCGGTGGCAGAAACCTTCACCTTTGCCGACGAAGAGGGGCAGAGCCTGTCAGAGGTCGCGGCGCTCGACACCATGGTGACCGTGGTGGATGGCTTCAATTTCCTGCGTGATTATGAATCCAGTGAGAGCATTCAGTCGCGTGGCGAATCCATGGGTGAAGAAGACGCGCGTACCGTGGTGGATCTGCTGGTGGATCAGATTGAGTTCTGTGATGTGCTGATCCTGAATAAAACCGATCTGATTGATGAGGCGGAAAAAGCGCGCTTAATGGCGATTCTGCGTTCGCTAAATCCTCGTGCGCGCATTGTCACTTCTGAATTTGGCAAAGTGCCGCTCGATCAGGTGCTCGATACCGGTTTATTTGATTTCGAAGCGGCTTCACTCGCGCCCGGTTGGTTGCAAGAACTGCGCGGTTCACATACGCCAGAAACCGAAGAGTACGGGATTCGCAACTTCGTTTTTCGTGCGCGTCGGCCATTTCATCCCCTGCGTTTTGCTAAGGTCATCGAAGGTGATCTGCAAGGGGTGGTGCGCTCGAAAGGCTACTTCTGGCTCGCCAGCCGCCCACACCATGCCGGTTCCTGGTCACAGGCGGGCGGTGTGTCGCGTCAGGGCTTAGCGGGTTTGTGGTGGGTAAGTGCGCCAAAAGAGCGCTGGCCGCAAGACGCCGAAACGCTGGAATACATCATGGAAAACTGGGTGGAAGGCAGCGGCGATGCGCGCCAGGAGTTGGTGTTTATCGGTATTGAGATGGATGAAATGGCGCTGCGCAGCAAGCTGGAACAGGCGCTGCTCACGGACGAGGAGATGGCACAAGGAAAGGAAAAGTGGGCAGAGTATCTGGACCCGTTTGAGCCTTGGTTTCAGTGAATAAAAGCCGTTTCGGTCGCCATAAATGGCGACCCTACAATGATTGTGCGCTGTTTTCGTAGGGTGCGCATGAATGCGCACCGACATTAATATTCACTTTTTGCACTGATTACTGTGAATGTCCCAACCACATTGAGACTTCTACGCCGTCATTAAAGGGCAGAGACATATAGCCGCGTCCGCTGTGCACGCGCTCCAGATACTCGGGGCTGAAATCGGCATCGTCGGCGATAACCAGCGCGCCTGGGCGGAGATGTGGCTCGACCAGTGCCAGTATTTCTGGGTAAATCGCCTTCGCGCCATCCAGCACCAACATATCGATTACATCAGGCAGATCGCGGCTCAAGGTGTCGAGCGCATCACCAACGCGTACTTCAATCAAATCACTCACACCAGCATCGGCGAAATGGTTACGTGCCAGCGCGACTTTACCCTGCTCAAATTCACTGGTGATGATCTGCCCGCCGCCGTTATCACGCACCGCGGCCGCCAGATGCAGCGTCGAAATGCCAAATGAGGTGCCAAATTCCACAATAGATTGCGCATTGCTGCTGCGCGCCAGCATATACAGCAGTTTGCCGGTTTCACGCGATACTGCCAGCGGCACATTTTTCAGATGACCATAAAGTTCGAGGTAGTCCGTTTTGCTCTGCATCAGGCGATTTTGCTCTTCATCAGACATGACGCGAAAAGCTTCATTGGTCGGATGCGCCATGTTGTCAGCCAGTTCGAACAGATAGTTGAGCAAAGGGGCTAATGGCGCAGACGTTAAGGTATTCATGATGTTTCTCCGTGGATTTCTCTGTGCGAACAGAATACGATGAATCATTCGCATTTCACTATTCGTGTTCAGGAGCGAGCGATGGCTGAGCGTCGTAATACTAAGATTTCAGAGAGAAAAAGGCCGCAACAGGCACGCTCCAGCGAGCTGGTTTCTGCCATTTTGCAAGCCGCTACTCAGGTTCTGGAGCTGGAAGGTGCCACGCGATTCACTACGGCACGTGTCGCGGAGCGTGCGGGCGTCAGTATTGGATCGCTCTATCAATATTTCCCCAATAAAGCGGCTATCCTGTTCAGACTTCAAAGCGAGGAGTGGCAGCGAACCGGGGATTTGTTGGGATCGATTTTGCGCGATCGCAGCGTTCCGGCGCGTGAAAGGCTGCAACAGCTCACACGCGCTTTTTTGCACTCAGAGTGTGAAGAAGCGGCGATGCGTACCGCGCTCAACGATGCAGCCCCCCTGTATCGTGATGCGCCGGAAGTGGCAGCAGCGCGTGCGGCGGGAGAGAACGTGGTGGGTGATTTCTTACAGGAGTTGTTGCCGAATCTGGAGGAACAATCGCGCCTCAGGGCGGCAGATTTGATCAACAGCATATTGGGTAATGTCGGTAAGCATTTTTCCGAAACGCCGCGCTCTGATGCCGAAATTCAAGCCTATGCCAGCGATATGGCAGACATGTTCTGTGCCTGGATCAGGGAATTGGGGGCCGAATTGCAGTAAAACATGGGCCTGGAAATCTCTGAAAGCAGTAAACAATCTCATTATTCGCATTCTCATTAATCCACACCGCGAGTAAGCTTTATGAAAACCTTTTCACAGCCGGATGGAAACACGGCCAGCAGATATGGGAGAGCAAAATGGCAGTAAAAATGATTGCGGTGGATATGGATGGCACTTTTCTCGACGATAACAAGCAATACAACGCGCAGCGCTTTTCGCGTCAGTATGCGTTGCTGAAAGAGAAAGGCATCCGTTTCGTGGTCGCGAGTGGCAATCAGTATTACCAGTTACAACGCTATTTCCCTGAGATCAAAGATGAGATCGCCTTTGTTGCCGAAAATGGCGCATGGGTCTCTGACAGCAATGAAGAAATTTTCTGCGGCCAACTGGCACCCGAGCGTGTGCATCAAATCCTCGATATCCTCGCTAAAGAACCGGACATCAGCACCGTAGTATGTGGCCGTAACGGCGCGTATGTGCATACCTCGATGCCTGAAGAGGTCATTGCGATGTTAGCCAATCACTACCATCGCCTGGAAAAACGCGAAAATCTGTATGACATCGATGACACCATCTTTAAGTTTTCGCTTAACCTGGCGCACGAAGGGGTGGATGCGTTACTTGAGCGCCTGCACGCTGAGCTGGGTGCGATTGAAAACATCATGCATCCGGTCTCCAGTGGCTTTGGCTTTGTTGATTTGATCATTCCCGGCTGCCATAAGGCGCACGGCATTGCGCTGCTGCAGGAAAAATGGGGCATCGATGACTGTGAAGTGCTGGCGATCGGTGACAGCGCCAACGACCTAGAAATGCTGCGCCAGGCCTGCTACAGCTTTGCGATGGCCAACGCAGCAGAAGCTGTCACCGCCGTGTCGCGCTACAAAACCGACAGTAACAATGACGAAGGCGCATTGAACGTAATCGCCCGTTTGCTGGCACGCGAAGAGCCGTTTAGCTGAGTCAAAATTTGGTAGGCTGCTCGCCGCCACCATCGGGTTTGCCAAGGCACGGCCCTTGCAAACAACGGTAGCGGCGTGATTTATCGCGCGTTCTTCGGCCTCTAACGGTTCGAAAGTTACGCAATAAATTGCGCCGCTACGTTTATCTTGTCGCAGTCATTTATTGAAATACCCCGCTTCGCGCATATCCTGTAGCAGACCTGGCCCTGTCGGCTGCCAGTTAAAGGTTTGGCGCGTCCATTCACTGGAAGCTGGGTTATCCACGGAGGCAAAGAAGGCCATCCAGCCGAGCCACGCTTTGGCCTCTTCCTGCGTCAGGCTTTTGACTGGCAAGGATAAGCCGGTGCCAATGGTTTCGGCGATCTGGCGAAACGCGATGCCTTCCTCCTGAATTGCATGCAGAATTGCCCCGGCTTCTGCTTTCTCCGCCGCCAGACAAAACAGCTCAGCAGCATCATCACGATGCACCGCGGGCCAGCGATTGCTGCCATCACCGATATAGACCGCCGCCCCTTTCTCCTTCGCCATATTGATGATCATCGGCACAAATCCGTGGTCTCCCGCGCCATGCACGGTAGGTGGCAAGCGCACCAGCGACACGCGAACCCCTTTTTCGGCCATCGCCAGTGCAGCGATATTAGAGTCAGAGCGGGGATGGTCGCCCGATACCGGTTGAGTTTGTTCAACGGCGAGGCGGCCGGGCGACACCAGTGCGGTGCCGGTGGTGACGACCAATGGGCGGTTAGATCCGGCGAGCACCTCGCCCATGGCCAGAATCGCTTGTTGATCGATCGCCGCCGCATGATCCATACGGCTGAAGTCATGGATGTAGCCGGCATGAATCACGCCATCACTCTGTTCAACGGCGGTGCGTAAGCTGGCAATATCCTCTAAATCCCCGCGTATCACCTGTACACTCTGGTGTTGCAGTTTTTCGGCGGAAGCATCACTGCGCGCTAACCCGAGTACGTCCACGCCACGCGCCTGCAATTTTTTCACAATGGCAGAACCGATAAATCCGCTCGCGCCGGTCACAAAAAGTCGCATATTGGTACTCCTCTTTCTGGCTGTTGAAGCACTATGATAAAAGTCTGCGGCGCGGCGAAAAGTCGTGAGCTTATACAGGTATATGCACTAACAGGATAACGCCATGCCTCTGCAAGACGACAATCTGCTCGGAAACTATCTGCGTGAACGCCGCCAGCGGCTGGATGCCGGCAAACTCGGTTACCCGCTGCTGCGACGTCGCACGCCCGGATTACGCCGTGAAGAAGTGGCGGTGCGCGCGTGCGTCAGTACCACTTGGTACACCTGGCTGGAACAGGGCAGGGGAGGCGCGCCCTCAGAGGAGGTGTTGGAGCGTTTAGCCAAAGCGCTGGAGTTGAGCGCCGCCGAGCGTGACCATCTTTTTCTGCTGGCGCAAAACCGGTTGCCGGGCGTGACCTGGCAGGCGGGTGTGGATGTCTCACCCTCGTTACAGCGAGTGCTGGATAGCATGACGCACACTCCTGCGCTGGTGAAAACCGCAGAATGGCAGGTGGTGGCCTGGAACCATGCGGCAACCAAAGTGTTTGTGGATTACGCGCAACTGCCGCCAGAGCAGCGCAACATTCTGCTGATGATGTTCAGCAATGAAGAGATGAAAAAGCGGCTGCCGGATTGGCATCACGTCACGCGCGGCATGGTGGCAAACTTTCGCGCTGACGTCGCACGTACCGGCGCCAGCGAACATGTGCGGGCGCTGGTGGACGAACTCAGTGAGATGAGTGAGACCTTTCGCCTGCTGTGGCAATCGCAGGAGGTGAGCCAGCACGGTGAAGGGATCAAACAACTGTGGTTACCCGACGAAGGTGTGCTGGAGTTGGAGTACAGCACCTTCGCCGTTGAGGGTAAACCTGGTTTAAGTCTGGTGGTGTTCAATCCTCGCTTACAGAGGGATTGTGAGACGGTTGCGCGCTTGATGGCGCGTCCGTAGCGGTTCGTAAGTTGGCTTCCATGGCATCCAATGCGGCCTGATTTTCCAGCCCCCACTGATACATCTGCTCAATAGGCTTCGCGAAGGTCAGCCCCAGCGGCGTTAAGCGATAGTCTACTTTGGGGGGGATCACATCATAAACGTGGCGCGCAATCAGGCCACGCTGCTCCAGCTCTTTCAACGTTTGAAACAGCATCTTCTTGGAGATGCCCTGCAAGCTACGCTGCAGTTCGCCGGTGCGCGCTCGCTCCCCCGGCCAGTGGTAGAGCGCATGGAGTACCATGCTGCTCCATTTCAGCGAGAACAGATCCATCAGACGGCGCGGCGGCGAATCCGCGAAAAAAAACAGTTTTCCATCGACCCACGCTGGCATGGAAATCTCCTCTTATGGTTACCATTTGGTAACTACTATCATTATCGAACCAGGTTGACTATAGTCTGCCGCCTTCAATTCAATAACGCCAGCTCATGGCGGAGGCAGCATGAAAATCAACGCATTAGTGGCACAAGACGCAGCCAAACCTCTGGTATCCAGCCAGATAGCGTTGCGCCCACTGCAACCTCAGGATGTCAAAATTGATATCCTTTACTGCGGCGTATGCCACTCCGATCTGCATATGGCGCGCAATGAGTGGGCGGTCAGCCGCTATCCGCTGGTGCCCGGTCACGAGATTGTTGGTCGGGTAAGGGAAACCGGTGCTGCTGTAACAAACTTCAAAGTGGGTGATGTGGTGGGTGTCGGGGTAATGGTCGATTCCTGCCGTGAATGTCACTTCTGCCAGCAGCAGGAAGAGCAATATTGCGAAGCCGGTTTTACTGCCACCTACAACGGCATTGATAAACACACGGGTGACAGCACCTGGGGCGGCTATGCGCAGAATGTGGTGGTCGATCAACATTTTGTGGTGTCAGTGCCGCAGAAGTTGCCGCTGGCAGGCGTCGCGCCATTGCTGTGTGCGGGCGTCACCGTTTGGTCGCCGCTGCGTCACTTTAAGGTTCAGGCCGGTGATAAAGTTGGCGTGGTGGGCTTGGGTGGTTTGGGCCATATGGCGGTGAAACTAGCGAGCGCGATGGGAGCGGAAGTCACGTTATTTACCACTTCACCACAAAAGGGTGCGGATGCGAAACGTCTGGGCGCCAGCCGCGTGGTGGTATCTCGGGATGCAGAGCAGATGGCGGCAGCACAAACCTCACTCGATTTCATCATCGACTGTGTTTCAGCACCACACGATCTCGATCCTTATCTTGCCACGTTGAAAACCAATGGTCGTTTAGTGCTGGTCGGTATCCCCGATCAACCCCATCAATCCCCTGACGTGACGCCGATGGTCTTCCGTCGCCTGAGCATCAGTGGCTCTTCAATTGGCAGCATTAAAGAGACGCAGGAGATGTTGGATTTCTGTGGCGAACATAACATCACGGCGGATATCGAATTAATCGCTGGCGAAGCGGTAGAAGATGCCTTTGCACGTATGCTGAAAGGCGATGTGAAGTATCGTTTTGTGATTGATGTAGCGGCCACGCGCTGGTGATAAACGTTGGCGATTTCAGCCTGAAATCGCCATCAAAAAGCTAGCTCAGCTGCATTCCATCATGCAGTGAAAAGTGCTGCACCAGCTGCGCCGCACTGGAATTGTCGTGATGCGATAACCCCGCCGCGACAATCTCCAGTACATTCTCACCGCAGGCGATATAAAGCGGCTCTGTAGAGAGAATCGTGCCCGGCGCATGCTGATGCGGCTGGGTAATGACGCGGCTTTTCCACACGATAAAGCGCTGATCGTCTACCTCGCTGTAAGCGCCTGGCCATGGGTAGGCGACTCCCCGAATAAGCCGATGAATATCGTCCGCCGATTGCTGCCAGTGAATGTGGCCATCTTCAGGTTTTCTTTGACCAGGCTCACTGGCCAGCGCTTCATCTTGTGCGCGCTCCACAAGACTTCCGGCCTGCAAGCCACGCAGCCACGCTGGTAGCTGTTCACGCGTGGTGCGCACCAGTTTGCGATGCAGTGACAGTGCATCATCTTCGTCGGTAATGACAACACGGCTTTGCGCCAGGATCGGCCCGCCGTCAGGGATCGGGCTGATGCGATGCAGTGTCACGCCGGTTTCGCGTTCGTTACGAATAATCACCCAGTTGAGATGTGCTCTGCCGCGATAGGCCGGCAAGAGGGAAGCGTGAACATTGAACGCGCCTTTTTTTGCCGTGGCGATCAACGCAGGTGAGAGCATTTGCCGATACGATAAGGTGAGAATCGCGTCGGGCTGCAAGGAGGCGACTATCGCGATCCATTCCGGCGTGTTGATATCCTCGGGGCAATACACTGGAATCTGTTGCTGGTGGGCCAGCGCTTCAACCGATGCAAAGAAGCTGTTCTCTTGATGAGCACCGGCGTGGGTGAACACGCAAGCCACTTCGAATCCTACTTCCTGCACACTCTCTAGCGCCGCGCATCCCATTTCGTGATACGCACATAACACGACTCTCATTTTACCGCCTGCTCATGCTGATTAACGTCTGCTGCCAAGCATAGCAGGAGAAGATTATGCCTGGCTTAAACCGCTTCGATTGAAATGCGCCGATTTTCTGAGCACTACTTTGCTTGTGGCGGGAACTGGCCAATCTGCTGGAACATCGCCATCCAGTCTTCCATATGCCAGGTGGTCGTCACACGCTCGCCGTTAAGCAGGTGAAATTCATGTAGCCGCACGCTGATGCGCTTGCCGGTGGGCGCGATGCCCATAAATTCCCCTTGGTGCGTGCCGGTAATTTCAGCGCGTACCGCTATTTTTCCTGGTTCCTGTAGCATGTCGTGCACGATGATGTTGATATCGGGGAAGGCCGCGATAAAGCCTGCCAGCAACGGCTTGAAACCTTCAGGACCGGGCCCTTGTCCAGGCGCCAGCGGAATATCTTGCCAGTCGGGTGTGACCGCCAAATCCAGCAGATCCGGATTCTTATCACTGAAAGCACGATACAGATTTTCTACCGCTGCACGTTCAGCTTGCAGACGAGAAGTGGGTTGAGTCGCAGACATGTTGGACACCTTTTGATGAGTTAGCGGTGCAGTTCACCGGCTTGTGCAGTATTCCCGAAGCTGCCACTATCAATCCAACAAATGAACGGTATAGAGCATTATACAAAAAATGAATTTCGATGGTTTCGATCTCAATCTGCTGGCAGCATTCAATGCGCTTATGCTGGAGCGTAACGTCACTAAAGCGGCCGTACTGGCCGGGGTGAGCCAACCGGCGATGAGTGCCGCTTTGGGTCGCTTGCGTCGTGCGTTTGATGATCCGCTCTTTATCCGCAGCGCCGAGGGCTTGCGGCCGACCGCGAAAGCACAGGAGATCGCCATTCCGATTGCTGAGGCGTTAGGGCAGGTACGTCAACTGATGAAACCCGCTGAGGTATTTGATCCCAACGCGAAACCCCGCACTTTCACTCTGGGATTGACGGAATACCCACTGCATGTGCTGTTACCGGCATTAACACAAAAGCTCGCGGTACTCGCGCCCAACTGCACGATCCACGTGCGTTATTTTATTGACCGCGATGAAGTGGTGGCGCTGCTGGACGCCGGCAAGATTGATATGGCTGTCGGCGTCCCGCCGACCAAAGCAGAAAACCGTATTCTTTCCCAACCGCTGTTACGTGATGATTTTGTCACCATGGTGGGACGCGATCATGCGATCGCGGGTGAGAAAATGAGCCTGCAGGCATTTTTGTCGATGCGGCATATTCTGGTGTCACCCGAGGGCCAGCATTATGGATTGGTGGATCAGAAACTGCGCGAGCAGGGGCTGGCAAGAACCATCAGCCTGACGCTGCCCACCATGTTTACCGTCCCCGATCTTCTGCGAGGCACGGATTATGTGGCGACGGTGCTACGCCGAGTCGGCACCACATATGCTCGCCAGCAAGATATCATCATGTTCGAACCACCACTGACGCTGCCTTATGTTCCCTTTGATCTGCTGTGGCATCGCCGTACTCAGGATAGCGCGGCGCACCGTTGGTTGCGGCAGGTGATCGAAGAAGTGGGAAGTGGCGTATAGTGGCATCATAAAAATAATGTTTCAGGCCATTCTAACCATACAACATCAGACCAGGAGTTCACTTTCCATGCTGGGGATTATTCGTGTATTAACCCATCCGGATCAGCACTTTGTCGAAGAACATGCACGGCTGATCCATCAGGAATACGGTATCAATGCCATCAGTCGGGCGATCCCCGACCAGCACAAAGGCATTTACGATGACGCCAGTGAAGCGCTGGCAGTGCCAAAAATTGTTGCGCTGGGCCAGCAGTTTGAAGCCGATGGCTGCAACGCGCTATTTCTCAGCTGTGCGGCCGATCCGGGCCTGGCATCATTGCGTGAAGCGGTATCGATTCCGGTTATCAGCGCCGGTTCTGCCTCGGCCAGCATTGCACGCATGCTCAAGCGCCCGGTGGCGGTAATGGGCATTGGCGCGACGGCCCCGGCGCCATTCCGTCAGCTATTGGGTGAAGACGTGCGTTATGCCCGTCCTGAAGGGGTATTGAACACCATCGATCTCCTGAGTGCAGAGGGGCGGGCGAGTGCACTGGCCTGCGCAGACAGGCTGTATCGTGAAGGCATCGAAGTGATTGCTTTCTCCTGCACCGGTTTCTCCACCATTGCGTTGGGCGATAGCATTCGCCAACAGCTGGGCAAAGTGGCGGTGGATGCAGTAAGCGCCGCCGGTTTGTTTATCAGCCAACTCGCGCCTGCCACATCAAGATAAAAGCGTTGCGCCGTTGATGAACGGCGCACATCAATCAAAAAAATATTTGTGCGACGGGCAATAAACAATTCCTGCCGCGTTCCGATAACTCCTCTCGCAAGCTCAACAAAAATAACAAACGCAGGGGAAGAAACATGGGACTGGTTTCACGATTACGCAATGTGCGCATTACCCGCAAATTGTCGGCAGGGTTCGGGATTGTGCTGTTGCTGGTGGCACTCGCGACGGGAATAAGCGTGCAGCGCTTCACCGCCATTCACGATATTTATCAGAAAACCAATCTGATATATGACATCAATATTGAGGTGTTTCAGGCCAAGATTAACCGCCTTAAATATCTCTATGGCGATGATAAATCGGGCAAAGTCATGGCCGATTACGTGACGCATGCACAGCAGCTAAACCGTGAAGCTAAACAACTCAGCTGGACTGACAGCGCCCGTGCGCTGGTTGATGAGCTGGATACCCACCTCGCCAGCTTCCAGAACAGCATCGGTGCGATGACGCAGGCGACCCAACAATTAAACAGTCTGCGCACACAGCTTGATTCCCTGAGTCAGCAGGACATGACCTCACGCTACACTCAGCTGATCCGCACGCCGGTGACCAATCCCGAGCTCACCAATCAGATTTATGAGCAGCTGTTTGCCATTAGCAACGTGCGTGAAGAGGCATGGGCGCTGCGCTTCAATGTGACTGACACGCTGCGCAAAACGCTGCAAACCCATTACCAGCAGGCCGATCAAGGCATGAAAGCGCTGCTGGCTCAGCTGCCACCGGAACAACAGGGCGGATTTACCGCGCTGTGGCAGGATACCGAACGCTTTAAAGATCTCAGTCTGCAAGCCGCCGACAGCTACGGACAATTGCGTCGTTCGGAAGACACCGTCAAAGTGGCGGGTGATAAGAGCAGTGCGGTGATCAAAAAGATCATCACCATAGTGAAAGAGCGTAACGATGAGCTGGCGAACGGTTCTGCTACGCTGTCGTTGCTGATTGGTGGTCTGGCGATTCTGTTTGGCGTGTTGGTGGCGTGGTACATCATTCGCCAGATTACGCGTCCGGTGTTCCATAATCTGGAGCTGGCGGAGCGCATCGCCAGCGGCGATCTCAGCTCGCAATTCACCACTGACCGTCACGATGAACTGGGCAAACTGACATCCGCAATGGGCCGCATGAACGAACGTCTGCGCAGTATGATTGGCGATGTCCTGAGCAGCGTCAGCAGCGTGTCGCAGGCCGCCAGTGAGATCAATCAGGGCAACCTGGATTTGTCATCGCGTACTGAGCAGCAGGCGGCAGCGGTAGTGGAAACCGCTGCGAGCATGGAGCAGTTAACGGCAACGGTGAAAAATAACGCCGCGAACGCCCGTCAGGCCAGTCAGATCGCCGCAGAAGCCTCGCAAAATGCTAATAAAGGCGGTATTGCTGTGCGTGATGTCGTGAGCACCATGGGCGAAATCTCGGATAGTTCGAAGAAGATTGCTGATATCACGGCGGTGATCAATAGCATTGCCTTCCAGACCAACATTCTGGCGCTGAATGCCGCAGTTGAAGCGGCTCGTGCCGGTGAACAAGGGCGTGGATTTGCAGTCGTTGCCAGCGAAGTACGTAACCTGGCACAGCGCAGTGCGGGCGCCGCGAAAGATATTGAACAGCTGATTAGCGAATCGGTCAGCCGTATCAGCAACGGTCACCAACAGGTGGCGCGTGCCGGTGAAACCATGGATCAAATTCTTGGCAGCATTGCGCGCGTGAACGAGATTATGGAAGAGATCTCCGCCGCATCCGACGAGCAGAGCCGTGGTATTGAACAGATTGCCCGCGCGGTCGGTGAACTCGATACCACCACACAGCAAAACGCCACGCTGGTGAGCGCTTCGTCGCATTCGGCAAACTCGCTGGAAGAGCAGGCAATGATGCTGGAGCGGCTGGTGGCGCAATTCCGCTTACAGGGCGCGGGGCGGTAATTTTCCGACAATTGCAAAGGCGGCCTAATGGTCGCCTTTGTTATTTATAACGGCTTGAGATGGTCGTCTTTTTTTAACGTCAGCAGTGCAACAAAACTCACCAGCGCGGTGGCCATCACATACCAGGCGGGAATGTCGGCGTTACCGGTCTGCTTCATCAAACCCGTAATGATCAATCCGGCACAACCTGAGAACAGGGCATTAGAGAGAGAGTAGGCCAGCCCGAGACCGGTATAGCGTACGCGAGTGGGGAACATCTCCGCTAACATCGCCGGACCAGGACCCGCCAGCATCCCGACCAACGCACCCGCGACGAACACCACCACGGCTTTAATCAGCATGCCATTTTGAGGATCTTGCAGCACTTTTAGCAGTGGAAAAGCCAGCACCAGCAATAAGAACGTCGCGAACAGCATCACGGATCGGCGGCCCAGGCGATCGCTGAGAATGCCTGCAGGCAGAATCGTCGCCGCAAAGCCAAGATTAGAAATCACCGCAATCAGCAGAGCCTGATTAAAGCCTGTGTGCAGTGCAGACTGCAAATACGTCGGCATGATCACCAGATAGGTATAACCTGCCGCTGACCACACCATCAATCGACCAATCCCTAGCGTAATGGCACGCAGCGTTGCCCCCAGTGCAGCCTGCTCAACGCTCACGGACTTTACCTGTTGATACTGTGGCGACTCCTCAAGCCCAGTTCGCAGCCACAACGCGATCGCACCCAGCGGAAGGGCGAGTAAAAAAGGAATTCGCCAGCCCCAGGCCATCATCGCCGCATCGCCAAGTAGCAGGGGCAATAAGGCCACTACCGCCACGCCTGCCAGTAAGCCAAAAGCCACGGTCAATGACTGCCACGCACCGTAAAAGCCGCGTTTACCTGGTGGCGCAAATTCCGTCATCAGTGATACCGCACCACCATATTCACCTCCAGCAAACAGTCCTTGCAGGATACGCAGTGCCGTAATGATAAGAGGCGCAGCCACACCAATAGAGGCATAAACCGGCACCAGACCTATTGCGACTGTAGCAAGCGTCATCATAATCAATACGGCAATCAGCACAGGTTTGCGACCATAGCGATCCCCGAGTCTGCCGAACAGCACCGCACCTAATGGACGGAAAAAGAAAGCGACGGCGAAGGCTGCATAGGTGAGGATTAAACTGGTCAGGGCGCTTTCCCCTTCCAGTTGGAAAAAGTTTTTCGCGATCAGCGTTGCCATAAAGCCGTATACGGCAAATTCATACCATTCAATAAAGTTACCAACCGAACCGGCAATCAACACCCGCTTTTGTGCAGGTGAAATAGGGGCAGCTGAGGACATCGCATTCTCCTTGTTGTCAGTGAGTCATTAACTATCCTGTCGTTAACTTAATACAGTGACAATGATGAGCGATTGAAAATCGCTGTGGGTTCATAGTTTTAACTGATGAAAAGTCGCGTGATGCGGGCCATATTGCTGTTCTTTGCAGCGTTAAGATAAGTTTTTGCACTATTAGTTAAGCGCAAGGTAAATATTCTTAAAATAAAGCGCTGCGCTTGTCCCTTTTGCCGTTAAACTGCTTTTCTTGTCGATCAGATTTTTCCTGTGAATGAATTATTACTCGCCTGATGATAGCCACCTGAAGCGGCGTTCGGAGCGCTTCGTTCGTCGTATGTTTATCATGCGCCAGCTTGGCACAATTTTATGTTTCTTCCCGATTCTCTCTGTATTGATGGAGATGCATCGAGGCGTTGCCTTCAGCGCCTTACTGTTTGTGAATGCCTTTATCTGGCCGTGGCTGGCCTATCAGCGAGCACTTCGTGCTGAAGACCCAACCGGTACTGAGCGCCATAACCTGACCCTTGATGCTGCATTCGGGGGAATTTGGGTGGCGCTCATGGCGCTGAGTCCGCTGCCTTCATTTGTCATTATGGCGGTGCTGGCTTCAGATCGTTATGCTGCGGGCGGTGCAGCGCAGTTGATCGCCGCTATGCAGGCGTTTCTCTGCGCCTTTGTGATGGTGTGGCTGGTGGATGGCGCAGCGGTGAATCTAACATTCAGCACACAAACCGTGTGGCTGACGTTGCCGCTGGCAACCTGCTACATGTTGGTACTCAGCGTGACCTCATACAATCTGACCTGGCATCTGCGTAAACGAAATCGCGAATTAGAACGTATAGCACTGATGGATCCGGGTCTGGAAATCCCTAACCGTCGTCTGTTTGAACGCCGTCTGGAGAGTGAGTTTCTCAGCACCCGTCGCGGCGACAGTGCAGGCTATCTGTTGCTGATGGATCTGGATTACTTCAAATCGGTCAATGATACCTGGGGTCATGAAGCAGGAGATTTCCTGTTGGCCGAGATCTCAGCGTTGCTGCGCAACGTGGTGGGTTTGCAGGATATACCCGCGCGCTTCGGCGGTGATGAGCTGGGGGTGATTGTGCACCATGCCACGGATGAATCGGTGGTGGCACTGGCGGAACTGCTCAAGGATAAAATTGCCCAGGTGCGATTACCGGCATCGGCTGATTTTCGCTGCTCGGTCAGCATTGGTATTGCATCTGCTGCGGGTGCTGAATCTCTGCGCCATTGGTTGCGGCATGCGGATGAAGCGCTGTATGAAGTGAAACGCGCCGGTCGTAATGGGGTGCGTCTGTGGCAATCACCCCTCGCCGGCGCGGCATAACTATGCGAAGGTGGGTTCGCAATCTACCGGGAAATTGAGTGAATTGGCGATGAAACAAGCTTCATGCGCCTGATGATGTAATGCGCTTGCGCGGTCCGCATCTGCCGGATTGCGCAGCGTAATATGTGGCTTCAGAGTGATCTGGGTGAAACGCCCGCGCGTCCCTTCCTGCATCGTCCCTTCTGCGGCATCTTCGTAGGCTTCCACAATAATGCCCGCAACCGCACACAGATGCAGATACCACAATTTATGGCACGCCGATGCGGAGGCCAGCAGTAACTCTTCAGGATTCCAGCGTGAATCATCCCCCAGAAATGCAGGGTCCGCACTGAGTGCAACGGTGGCTTTGCCGTCTGCCAGCAACTCGCCATTGCGATCGTAAGCCGTATAAGATGAAGTGCCCTTACCGCGATTGCCGGTCCAACGTACTGTGACCTGATAATGGTGTTCCTGTGCCATGCCGAAGTTCCTTTCATTACGTAACAGGCGGACAGTCTATATCAAACAGGCTCATTGTAGCGGCGCAATTTATTGCGCATTTTCTTGCGATACCTGGTAAGAACAAGCTTGATAAATCACGCCGCTACACGCTTTTGGCAATGGTATGGTGGTAAGAAGTACAGTCATCAGGAAGAGGGTGATGGCGTGAGGGTCGCTTCACCCTGAGCGATTATTGGTTGAGTTCCTGTAGTAGCCGAGTATTCATATACAGTTTCTCGCGCCCGTAGCTTTTCTCTTCTAATACACCAATCTCGACCAGCTGTTTTAAGTAGCTGGATGCCGTCTGGCGTTTCGCGATATTGCTTTCAACCAGATTTTCAATGCGGCAGTAGGGCTGTGCGAACAGCACCTGCATCAGTTCATGGGAGTAAATTTTCGGCAACGTCTCACGGACGTACGCTGTGACTTCAGAAATCAGCGCGCGAACGATGGCAATTTTCTGCGTTGTCCAGATTGCGGTATTTTCTACGGCTTCCAGCATGAACAGAATCCAGGCTTCCCAGTCACCCTGTGCCGTTACGCCACGCAGCAGAGTGTAATAGTCGTCCCGATTTTCCAGAATGAATCGGGAGAGGTAGAGAATCGGTAACGAGAGCAAATCGGTTTGAATCAAATAAAGAATGTTCAGGATGCGGCCAGTACGGCCATTGCCGTCAGGGAAGGGGTGAATGCATTCAAACTGGTAATGCGAGATGGCCATTTTAACCAGCGGATCGATATCATCTTCTGCATGGATGAAACGCTCCCAGTTTGCCATCAAATCGCGAATAGCCGCTTCCCCAACGGGTGGCGTATAGACCGTATTATTATGTTGATCACGCAGTACCGTGCCGGGCGTTTTTCGAATATCGCTTTGCACCGCGCGCAGCTTAGTACAAAGCGCGATCGCGGTATTGGTGCACAGCGGGTAAGCATCAAGATGCGTGAACCCTTCGAACAGCGCCGTGCGGTAACGCAGCGCCTCTTTTGTCGCAGGATCCGCATTCTCTTCATGGTCGGCGTACTGGAAGAGTTGATCGCTGGTGGTGACGATGTTCTCTATACGTGACGAGTCCTTCGCTTCTAACATGGGAAGGATATTAATCAGCAACCCTTGGTCGGGAATCAGTTCTCCGGCAGTTTTCAGCTCTGCCACCGCGGCGCGAGCCGTGATGCAGGCTTTCAATACCTTACGTGTCTCTATCTTTTCAAGATCAGGCGGCAGCAAAGGCAAGGCGTTATAGGGCGTTTCTGGATTCCAGACCATATGTTTAAAAAATCCGATTTTATCGACATATGGCCATAATATGTCGATGCCATAAACATGTCACGGCCATATGTTTAAAAAAATGGATTTTATCGACATATCGCCAAAACGTGTCGATGCCATAAACATGTCACGACCATATGTTTAAAAAAATGGATTTTATCGACATATCATCAAAACGTGTCGATGCCATCAACAGGTTCACGTCTTTACATCACCCAATAGCAAATCCAGATCGTTGTCAAAAAACGGTCAACACCTGGTTGCACTGATGTCATGCCGATGTCATTAGTGTTGCACCTCTATGGCACTTTAATTCTTTCAAGCGCCACGCCTTCTTGGTTTGAATATTCACCATCTCAATGAATTAACGATGAATTTTATAAATTCTTAAACATGGCATGCATCCTGCTTTGTTAGTTACATGTCAAAACGTAGTGCAATGACAGCTCAATAACATTGAATCCACTATGAATGCGAAAACAGACTTTTTTAATGCCATCGAAGCGGCCTATTGCCATCAGACGCCCAGCGAAAAACGGGTCAGTGCCTGGCTGCTGAGCCATCGGGAGCAGATCCCGTTTGAAACAGCGGACAGCATCGCGCTGGCCACCGGGACCAGCGGTATTACCGTCGGCCGCTATCTGCGCAAGCTGGGGTTTCGCAATCTGGACGACGTCAAAAATGCGCTGCGTGAGCTGCCCAACACGCCTTACAAGCACTGGGGCGTCATTGATCGTCTGGATGCGTGGGATCAGCAACAGTCGCTGCCCGATCGGGCCAACCAGTCACTGCAAATGGAGTTGGATGCGATTCGTTACGTCTACCAACTGGCGCAGAGCGACACCTTTGCCCGCGTCAGCCAGCACATTGCGCAAGCTGATGCGGTGATCATCCTGGGGATTCAATCGACCCGCGGCATCGCCCATACCTTTTTCAGTCATCTGGAGTATCTGCGCCCGCGAGTGAGCTACGCCGATGGCAGTTCTGGCAGTTGGCTCGAATCGCTCAACTCTGAGTATGAAAAACCCTATGTGGTGCTGACTGATACGCGCGCCTACTCCACGGTGGCACGCCAGTTCTGTCGGGTGGCAAGCGAACGTCAGCTCCCCATGGCACTGGTAACCGATATCTGGTGCCCATGGGCGCGGGACTACCCGCTGGATTTACTGCAAGTGAAAACCGATACCGCCAACTTCTGGGACTCACTGGCCCCGGTGAGTTGCTTGTTTAACTTACTGCTCTCTGCCGTGGTTGAACGCCTGGGGCCGCAACTGTCTGTGCGCCTTGCAAAGAATCGCGCGCTACAGCAGGAATTTGGCCAGTTTGAGCGCTAAACAAACAGGAAATTGAACATGAATCAGGATACGCACCTTGTCGATCTGGCTGAGACATTCCCTCAGCTCAACATCGATATGAAATATGCCACCGCGGACAACATCACCGGCCAGCCGATCTACAGCGTGGCGCGCTGCTTATTGCACGTCGATGCCGCCAACGCACTGGAAAAGAGCATTGAGATCGCACGGGTAGCCGGTTTCACGCTTCAGGTACTGGACGCCTATCGGCCACAAAAAGCGCAGGCTTTGCTCTGGCTGGCCTGCCCCGATCAAAACTATGTGGTGCCTCTCTCACAGGGCTCCAATCATAGCCGGGGCACCGCCATTGACGTCACCCTGATCGATGCCGACGGCAACGCACTGGATATGGGAACCGGCTTTGATGAGATGACCGAACTTTCCCATCCGTACCATCCCGAACTGGCGGCCTCTTTCCAGCGCAACCGACTGCTGCTCAATGCCGTGATGTTCGGTGGCGGATTCTGCGGTATTGCGACGGAGTGGTGGCATTTCGAATTACCGGGAGCGGCGGCCTATCCGCTCATTGACGATGTTTTCACTTGTATTTCCCCAGCACAGACTGACGGAGTATTACCATGAAAATGAAGTTCAGCGCCTCCAAAGGCTTTCTCTCTCTTTTGATTGCAGCAGCAGTAACCACCGCCAGTGCACCCGCCTGGTCAGCCGTACCCAAAGATATGTTAGTGATTGGCAAAGCGGCCGATCCGCAGACGCTGGACCCAGCGGTGACCATTGATAACAACGACTGGACGGTGACCTATCCGGCCTATCAGCGTTTGGTGAAGTACAAAACCGAAAACGGTAAAGGTGCTACCGATGTGGAAGGCGACCTCGCCGAGAGCTGGCAGAGTGAGGATGAGGGTAAAGTGTGGACCTTCAAACTGCGCAAGGGTGAGTTTTTCGATGACGGTTCGCCGGTGACAGCGGATGCGGTAAAACTCTCTTTTGAACGCCTGATGCGCATCAAGCAAGGCCCATCAGAAGCCTATCCCGCAGGACTGAAAGTTGAGGCCGTGGACCCGCAAACGGTTCGCTTCACCCTCGATACACCTTTTGCGCCTTTCCTTTATACCCTGGCAAATGACGGTGCCTCGATCATCAACCCCGCTGTGTTGAAAGCCCATGCCACCGATGATGCACGTGCTTACCTCGCTGAGCACACGGCCGGTTCCGGCGCCTATATGTTGCAACGCTGGCAGAAGGGACAACAGTTGGTGTTGGTGCCGAACCCGCATTTTGCGGGGAACAAGCCGGCGTTTAAGCGTGTTTCGGTCAAAATCATCAGCGAAAGTTCTGCACGTCGCCTGCAACTGGAGAAGGGTGACCTGGATGTGGCGGATTCACTGCCGGTCGATCAATTTGCGGCGTTGAAGAAGCAGGGCGACGTAGCGGTGTATGACTATCCTGCCTTGCGCGTGACCTACCTCTATCTGAACAACAGCAAAGCACCATTGAACCAACCCGATTTACGCCGCGCGGTCTCCTGGGCCACAGATTACAAAGGGATGGTCTCCGGGATTCTGGGCGGCAATGGCAAGCAGATGCGCGGTCCGATCCCTGAGGGCATGTGGGGCTATGACGCAGGTGCCATGCAATACAGCTTAGATTTAGCGAAAGCGAAAGAAGCCTTCAGCAAAGTCGCAGACAAGCCGAAAACCCTGTCATTCCTTTATTCGGATAATGACCCTAACTGGGAGCCGATTGCGCTGTCGATGCAGGCCAATCTGCAAACGCTGGGCATTAACGTCAAACTGGAAAAACTGGCGAACGCCACTATGCGTGAGCGCATTGGCAAAGGCGACTATGACATCGCGATCGGCAACTGGAGTCCAGATTTCGCTGACCCGTACATGTTCATGAACTACTGGTTTGAATCCGACAAAAAAGGGCTGCCGGGCAACCGATCCTTTTACGCCAATCCGCAGGTGGATAGCTTGCTGAAGCAGGCCGTCTCTACACCGGACCAGGCGCAACGCACTCAATATTATCAGCAGGCGCAGAAGGTGGTTATCGACGAAGCCGCCTACGTCTATTTGTTCCAGAAGAACTATCAGGTAGGGATGAATAAAGCGGTTAAGGGTTATGTGTTTAACCCGATGCTGGAGCAGATCTTCAATCTTTCTGAGATGAGCAAATAGCGATTGATATTAATCCTTAATCAGCAGGGTCAATTCTGACCCTGCTAAGGCAGGCAATATGAGTTTCTGGAGTTTGATCAGACAGCGCAGCTGGGGACTGATATTGGTGGTCGCTGGCGTCTGCGTGATTACGTTTATTATTTCGCATCTGATTCCCGGCGATCCCGCGCGATTGCTGGCAGGTGACCGCGCCAGTGATGAAATTGTGCAGCATATCCGGCAGCAGCTGGGGCTGGATTTACCGCTGTGGCAACAGTTTATTCGCTATGTCGAACAACTGCTGCATGGTGATCTCGGCATGTCTATTCGCACTGGCCGCCCTGTGCTGGAAGACCTGAAGAACTTCTTCCCGGCTACGCTGGAGCTGGCTTTTTGCGCGCTCTTGATTGCTTTAGTGGTTGGCGTGCCGCTTGGCGTATTGTCGGCGGTGTACAAAAACCGCTGGCTTGACCATCTGGTGAGACTGCTGGCGCTGACCGGTATCTCAACTCCGGCCTTCTGGCTTGGTCTGGGCGTGATTGTGTTGTTCTACGGCAAACTCAATTTGCTGCCCGGCGGTGGTCGTCTGGATGACTGGCTGGATCCGCCGGCGCGGGTGACGGGTTTCTACCTGATTGATTCCTTGCTCAGTGGCGATCTGGAGGTGTTCTTCAACGCCTTGACCCACTTGATATTGCCCGCTACCACCCTGGCGTTTGTACACCTTGGGATTGTGGCGCGCCAGATCCGTTCCGCAATGCTGGAGCAGCTCAGTGAGGACTATGTGCGTACCGCGCTCGCTAGCGGGCTGAGCAAGTTCACTATCGTGGTGCGCTATGCCCTGCCTAACGCGCTGATCCCGTCTGTCACGGTGTTGGGGTTGGCATTGGGTGACCTGCTGTATGGCGCCGTGCTGACCGAAACGGTGTTTGCCTGGCCGGGGATGGGCGCGTATGTGGTCTCTTCCATCCAGGCGCTGGATTTCCCCGCGGTGATGGGCTTCGCCATTGTGGTGTCGTTTGCTTACGTGCTGGTGAACCTGTTTGTTGACCTGCTGTATCTCTGGATCGATCCGCGTATGGGTCGGGGAGCGGAGAAATGATGCTGACACAGGAACAGTCAGTAACCACCCGCGGACGTCCGTGGCTGCAGGCGTGGAAACGTCGATGCTGGTTGATCAGCCGAAGCCCGCTAACCGTAATTGGCGCGGCCATCATCGTGCTGATGATGTTATTGATGATTTTTGCTCCGTGGATTGTGCCGCAGGATCCTAATGCCATCAATCTGGCCGAACGCTTACAGGCCCCGAGCGCGCTGCATTGGTTTGGTACCGATGAAGTGGGACGCGATCTCTTCAGCCGCGTGATTGTTGGCTCACAGCAATCGGTGGCGGCGGGTCTTGCGGTTGTGTTGCTGGCAGGCGTGAGCGGTTCACTGTTGGGCTGCTTGTCGGGCGTGTTAGGCGGACGCAGCGATGCGGTGATCATGCGCTTGATGGACATCATGCTGTCGATTCCTTCACTGGTACTGACCATGGCGCTGGCCGCCGCGCTGGGACCGAGCCTGTTCAATGCGATGCTGGCGATTGCCATTGTGCGTATTCCGTTTTATGTGCGTCTGGCGCGCGGTCAAACGCTGGTGGTGAAGCAGCACACTTTTGTTGAAGCCTCTCGCACATTTGGCGCGTCGCGTTGGCACCTCATTAGCTGGCATATCCTGCGCAACGCCATGCCACCGCTGGTGGTGCAGGCGTCGTTAGATATCGGCAGCGCGATCTTAATGGCGGCAACGTTAGGATTTATTGGCCTGGGCGCGCAACAGCCCACGGCTGAATGGGGCGCAATGGTCGCGGTAGGACGTAACTATGTGCTGGACCAGTGGTGGTATTGCGCATTTCCCGGTGCTGCCATTTTAATCACCGCCGTAGGATTCAATCTGTTTGGCGACGGCGTGCAGGATTTGCTTGATCCGAAAGCGGGAGGACGCAACTGATGAGCGACAGCATCCTGACCATCGAAAATTTACGGCTGAGTTTCCCGATTTATCAGGGCGAAGTGAAAGTGCTGAATGGCGTCTCTTTACACATCAACCGCGGCGAGATTGTCGGCGTGGTTGGGGAGTCGGGTTCGGGGAAATCAGTCACGGCGATGCTGGCGATGCGCCTGATCGCGCCAGGCAGTTACCGTGTGCAGGGCGGGTCACTGGAGATACTGGGTAAAAACGTACTCACGGCCAGCGAAGCAGAGATGCGCCAACTTCGAGGTAGCAAGGTGGCGATGATATTTCAGGAACCGATGACGGCCCTCAATCCCACACGCCGCATTGGGAAGCAGATGGTGGACGTGATCCGTCAGCACCAGCCGTTATCCACGAAACAGGCTAAAGCACGCGCCATCGAACTGTTGAGCGAGATGCAGATTGCAGATCCGCAAAGCGTACTGGAGCGTTATCCCTTTGAGTTGTCCGGCGGGATGCGTCAACGCGTAATGATTGCACTGGCCTTCTCCTGCGAGCCGGATTTACTGATCGCGGATGAACCTACCACGGCGCTGGATGTGACGGTACAACGCCAGGTGTTGCGTTTACTAAAACAAAAGGCGCTCTCAACCGGCACCGCCGTCCTGTTCATCAGTCACGATATGGCGGTGGTCTCGCAGGTTTGCGATCGTCTTTATGTGATGTATGCCGGTGCGGTGATTGAGAGCGGGGCCACCGATAGCGTGCTAACGACGCCCTGTCACCCTTATTCGGCGGGGTTGCTGGCGTGTTCCCCGGACGGTAGCGAGCCACGCGCCGAGCTGACTTCGATTCCTGGTACCGTGCCGAATCTCGCCAAACTGCCCACCGGCTGTGCTTTCCGCGAACGCTGCTTCGCGGCAGGTGAAGCCTGTGGTATCACGCCCGAACTGCACACCGCAGGGCAATCCAATCGTCAGGTGGCGTGCTGGTATCCGCAACAGGAGCGCATCCATGTCTGAAGCACTGCTTGAAATCAGTAATGTGCACGTCAATTTCCCCGCCAAAACCAACTGGCGCGGCAAAGTGACCGAACGGGTGCATGCGTTGAATGGGCTCGACTTACGAGTTGAACGCGGTGAGACACTGGGCATTGTTGGCGAGTCTGGCTGTGGGAAAAGTACCTTAGCCAAACTGCTGATGGGCATGCTTAAACCCAGCACCGGCCAGCTTGAATTAACGCGCTCCCCGAATTCATGGCTGGGACGTGGCATGCAGATGGTGTTTCAGGATCCGCTCTCCTCGCTGGACCCCCGTTTACCGGTCTGGCGTTCCATCACCGAACCGGTATGGATTCAGTCCCGCAGTTCGGAAAAAGAGCGGCGCGCGTTGGCGGCAACACTTGCAGCACAGGTGGGGATTCGCCCGGAATACCTTGACCGCCCGCCGCATGCTTTTTCTGGCGGGCAGCGCCAGCGTATTGCCATTGCCCGCGCACTCTCCGGTCAACCCGACATTATGGTGCTGGATGAGCCGACCTCTGCACTGGATATCTCAGTACAGGCGCAAATTTTGAATTTGCTGGTGGAATTGCAACGGCAGCGCAATCTCACCTATGTGTTGATCTCACACAACGTGTCCGTGGTGCGCCATATGAGCGACCGCGTGGCCGTGATGTATCTCGGGCAGATCGTTGAATTGGGTGAAGCAAAGCAGGTATTAGATTCGCCAAAACACCCTTATACGCAATTGTTGATGGAGTCTGTGCCGCGCATTGGTGCAGCGCTGGACGGTGCGCCGACCAATACGGAACTGCCAGGAAATAGGGTGTTGCCGGAGGGGTGCTATTTCAGAGATCGCTGCCCGCATGCGGGTACGGGGTGTGAAAAACCTCAAACGTTGCAAAAGTTGGAGAATGGCACATCGGTTCGGTGCATTCGTGTGGAATAATTTTTAAAGAATGACATTTCAAAATGAAATACTTATTTGTAGTGGGTTTATTTTTTAAGATAATAAGTATTTCATTTATCTAATAAACTTGGCCATTAAAAGCATTACTTTCTTTAGTGCTACTAGTGTTGTCATTTTTAAAGAAGACGATTGTGCATGTCGTCTCTAACCTCACTTTCTCTCATTTATATCGATAAAATCATTACTTTCAATGTGACCTTGCTATCCTTGCAAAGGTGGATTCTTTTGAACTTTTAAAATATTTTATTTTAGGCTTAATAATCAACTCCATAAAAATTATAAAAATCCGCTTAATGATACTTTACAGTAGCTTGCAGTGAATTATACGGATCGAATAATCAGTGCCAATCATTATCATTGTTTGGTATACGGATAAAATCACTATTAACAGTGCCTTGAGTATTTTCTGGTAATTACTTAACCCTCTGCTATATTTCGTTTTGACTCGTAATTGCATCTGATTTGCACCTATAGCCAAGGGTGGGGCTTCTCTCGCTCTCCGCCGGGATCAACGATTTAACCAGGGATTTGATATGTCTGGTACGTTCATTGGTTTTATTACGCAGACTTTGCAGACAGTGCCGGGCTTAGCCATTTTTCTGGCACTGACATTAGGCTACGCCATTGGTCAAATACGTTTAGGTCCTATCCAACTTGGCGGTGTGTGTGGAACGCTGATCGCGGCATTACTTATTGGTCAACTCAATATTTCCGTTGACACTGACATCAAAAATATCTTCTTCATGTTGTTTATTTTTGCTTTGGGTTACAGCGGTGGCCCGCAGTTTTTTGCCAATTTAAACGCTAAAAATATTCAGCTGGGTATATTTTGTTTGATCGAGGTTGTCGTTGTACTGGCTCTGGTGCTCACCGCGACCGCTATCATGCATCTGGATCCCGGTACGGCTGCAGGCATGCTCGCGGGGGCGGCAACCGAGTCTGCGGTGGTAGGCACCGCGACGGATGCCATATCCCGCTTAGATTTACCCTCCGGCGAAATTCTGCGGTTGCAGGGCAACGTGGTGACGGCATACTCGATTACTTACATATGCGGACTGATCACCATCGTCATTATTACTAGCCAGATATTCCCGCTGCTCCTGCGCGTTAATTTGCAGGTGGAAGCTGAAAAGCTTTGGATTGCCATGGGCGGGCGTATCGAATCCGAAGGAAATTCAGCCCTTCCCTCGGTTGTCGGGCGAGCCTATTGGGTTGATGCCGCGGCAGGAATGACGATTGCCTCCCTCCAACAGCGTCTGACTCAGCAATGCAGCATCGTACAAGTGCAACGTTATGGTCGCATCGTTACGTTATCGCCCAACCTCAAACTGAGGCGCGGTGATAAAATTCTGCTGGTAGGGGAACGCGGTTCTTTGATTGAAAAGGCAACGTTAGTGGGGCGCGAAGTCGACGATACCTCTTCCCTGGCGATGGCGCTCGCAACCTACAATGTTGTGTTGTTGGAGCCTGAATGGGCTAACCTGACTTTACAGGCACTCCCCCTTCCGACAGGAACACATGTGGTCGCCATCCGACGCGGTGAAGCCCTTTTACCTGCACTACCCGCCACGCGCGTGCAATTAAACGACGTATTACAGATTTACGATGCCAGTTCCACGCATGGTCGCGCATCCGCTCCGTTGCTGAGTCACATCGGTAAAAGACTCCCCGACAAACTCTCAAGCAATCTTGGTATTGCTGGTGTGGCGATCGCACTGGGAACCTGGCTTGGCAGCTTCACGCTCACTGTCGGTGGTATTCCATTTTCGGCGGGAACCGGCGGTGGGGTATTAATTGTGGGCTTGGTGCTGGGCTGGTATCACGCCAAACGGGCGGATCGGCACGGAGTGAATACTGATGCGTTGTTGTTACTCAAAGACCTTGGACTGGCGGGATTCATTGCTGGAGTGGGGCTCTCATCTGGACCTCAAGCGCTGGCATTGATCATGCAGTACGGGCTGACACTTCCTTTGCTTGGCATCGCGATTGCCGTGATTCCAGCATCCATTTCGCTACTGATTGGCCATCGTTGGCTCAAGCTTAATGCGCCGGTGCTATTGGGCGCTATCGCTGGGCAACAGTGTAGTACCCCAGCACTGAGCGCCATTCAAAATGCCTGCGGCAACACCACGCCGCTGCTCGGTTACACCATTACCTATGCAATATCCAACGTCGTATTGCCCCTTATGGGGCCGTTAATCGTCGGGCTGGCCAGTTCGCTTCAGCCTGGTTAGCTGTTCGTCTTGTTCTTTCTGAACCTGAGGTGCGCACATGAACTGGTTACACGATTTGTTCCAGAAGTCACCCGAGATTGCGTTGTTTTTATCGATAGCGGCCGGTTATTACATCGGGAAAATCAAGTTCGGTAAATTTCAGTTGGGTGGTGTAGCGGGCTCGCTGCTGGTTGCGGTTTTAGTGAGTCAGGTTGGCGTAGAGATAGATGCTGGTGTGAAGTCGGTAATGTTCGCCCTGTTTATCTATGCGGTAGGTTACGAAAGCGGACCCGATTTTTTCAGGTCGCTCGGTAAACAATCGATCAAAGAGATCATCCTTGCTGCAGTACTTGCCATCACCGGATTGCTCACGGTGGTGCTGCTAGCCAAAGGTTTCGGGTTGGATAAAGGTCTGGCTGCGGGCGTTGCTGCCGGTGCACTGACACAGTCGGCGATTATTGGCACCGCAGGTGATGCTATCGCCAAACTGGGATTGGGAGCCGACGAGGTTGCGCGTTTACAAGGGAATGTGGCGATTGGTTACGCCGTGACCTACGTGTTTGGATCGTTTGGCGCGATATTGGTGTGCGTCAATTTGTTGCCCAAATTTATGGGACGCAGCATTAAAGAGGATGCCTTAAAAGCCGAAAGCGCCTTGCAGACAGGCGTACGGGTTTATGGGCCAGGTCAAGAAGCCGCGGCGCCAGAATTGGTCGGCAGGATTTTTCAGTTAACGGCCAACCCCGCTTCGACTGTCCAGGCGATTGAGAGTGCGACAGACATTCCGGTGACCATCGAGCGCGTGAAAAGGGGAAAACAGGTGATGGTGCCTACACCGGACATGCCCCTTCAGGCTGGCGATATTGTACTGGTGGTTGGCCGACGCGCTGCGGTGGTCAATGTTGCCAGTCGTTTAGGTAAGGAGTTGCAGGAAGAAGAGGGCATGGAGCTGACCATGCAAAAACGCGATGTGGTGATCACCAACAAACAACTCGATAGCCGCACTTTTGGCGATATCCGAGAGGCTGTCGCCAAAGAAGTGCGCCATGGGGTGTATGTCTCGCAAATTACCCGGCAAGGGAAGGCACTACCGCTGGCGGCTGAGACGCTCATCATGCTGGGGGATGTGGTGACGGTGTTTGGTGCAGAGAACGATGTTAAACGGGTGGTAGAGCAAGCCGGGCATGCCATTGTGCCCAGCGCGAAGACAGACTTTGTGTATATGGGGGCGGGTTTGGTGGTGGGTTTGCTGATTGGCATGCTCACCGCGAAAATTGGTTCGATTCCGCTGACGTTGGGCAGCGGAGGCGGGGCATTGCTCTCAGGTTTGTTGTTTGGCTGGTTCCGCTCTCGTCGTCAGTCTTTCGGCTACATGCCTTCTGGTGCCGTTCAGATATTAAAAGATCTCGGGCTGGCCGCCTTTGTGGTCGTTGTGGGAATTTCATCGGGTTTACAGGCGGTGCAAACCGTTGAAAGCCAAGGGCTGAAGATCCTCATCATTGGGGTGGTTGTGACCATCCTGCCGTTAGTGCTCACCATGTTATTTGGCCGATATGTTCTGCGCTATGACAACACAGCCGTCTTTGCGGGCGCTCTGAGTGGCACCCGCAGTGCTAACCCTGCGTTTGGTGAGATTCTGGATAAAGCCGAAAATACCATTCCGACGGTTCCATTCGCGATTACCTATGCATTAGCCAATGTGTTTTTAACGCTGTTGGGGCCGCTGGTCGTCGCACTGGTGTAGAGAAGTAGTGTTCACAATCTGTCGTCATCTCCGGATTAAATCGGAGTGGCAATGTGCTTTATCAATGATGCAGCAAGGAGAAGTGACATGAATTTTAACGATCCGGAAAAGGTTGCGCTGTTGAGTCCGTTTGAGCTGAAAGATGCGTTGATGCAGCAGGCGGTACAGAGTAATCAGTTGATGTTGAATGCCGGGCGCGGTAATCCAAACTTTCTCGCCACCACGCCACGACATGGTTTTTTCCAGTTTGGTTTATTTGCTATGACCGAAGCCGAACGCTCTTACCGATATATGGAGCATGTGGGCGGATTCCCGCAGCGCGAGGGAATTGAAGCCCGCTTCGAGTTATTTGCCAAACAACATGAGTCAGTAGATGGTGTGCGTTTTATCGAAGCCGCCGTCTCCTACGTACGCGATCAGATGGGACTCAATGCAGGCGATTTTATCTACGAAATGTGTGAAGCCATTTTGGGATGTAATTACCCGGTGCCAGATCGCATGCTGAAATTGAGTGAAGTGATTATCGGAAAATATATTCACTCAGAAATGATCGGCACTTATCCTTTTGTCGGTAACTTTGATATGTATGCGCTTGAAGGCGGGACGGCGGCCATGACGTATCTGTTTGCCAGCCTAAAAGCCAACCATGTGATCAGTGAAGGCGACACGATTGCCTTGGGTATGCCGATCTTCACCCCTTATATTGAGATCCCTGAACTCAGCGATTACAACCTCAAGACGATACATATTGATGCGCCACAGTCTAATAAATGGCAGTTTACCCATGCTGAGCTGGACAAATTATTAGATCCCAAAGTAAAAGCTTTTTTCCTGGTCAATCCTAGCAACCCGCCGTCGGTTAAAATTGATGACGATACCTTGCGCTATATTGCAGATATTGTGAAGAAACGCCCGGACCTGATTATTTTGACCGATGATGTGTATGCGACCTTTGCGGATAACTTCGTGTCGTTGTTTGCTATCTGCCCGTATAACACCATTTTGGTCTATTCATTCTCCAAGTATTTTGGTGCCACAGGCTGGCGTATGGGGGTGGTGGCGACGCATGAAGATAATATTATTGATGCTGCGATCGCTGATTTGCCCGAAGCGAAGAAAAAACAGCTGGATCACCGATACACCTCGATCACTACCGCCCCGCGCAGTCTGAAATTCATTGATCGCTTAGTCGCGGACAGCCGCACAGTTGCGCTTAACCACACCGCGGGACTCTCCACACCCGTCCAGGCGCAGATGACCTTGTTCTCACTCTTCTGCCTGATGGATGAACCAGCCGCCTACAAAGCCGAAATGAAGCGAATTGTGTTGCGTCGTCAAGAAGCGTTGTATCGCGAGTTGGGCTTACCGATGCCTGATGACCGCAACTCTGTCCGCTACTACCATTTGCTGGATTTAGAAGAGTTGGCAGAGGAGATGTACGGGGCCGATTTTGTGAAATGGATGATGGGCCGCATGAAACCGAATCAGGCACTGTTCCGTCTGGCTGAGGAAACCGGAGTTATCCTGTTACCCGGCAAAGGTTTCGGCACACCGCATCCATCCTGGCGTGTGTCGCTGGCAAACCTGAATGAATATGATTACGCCAATATCGGCAAGGCGATCCGTAAACTGTCACGGGAATATTATGACAAGTTTATAGAAGAAACCGGTGCCAGTGAGCCGCCACCGGCGGCTAAAGCGGCCAAGGTGGTATCCGCGGCGAAGCCCAAAGGGAAGAAGAAATCATAAGCACCAGTGCCTGTTGAATGGCGGTGGCTGAAAGGTCACTGCCCACATGCCCCATGCGCTGCTAGAAAGCGTGCAGGGCACTATCCACAACCGTTGTTAAACGGCTCTTAATCTCTTTGGTCTGGCAGTGAAATCTGAACGCATTTGTTCTGACTTAACGGTAATTTATTCAGCCTTATTCATTTTCGGAAAGTCAGTGTGATGAAAAATCTGTCGATGGTTGTGGTTACTTTAGGGCTGCTTTTGGCATTCAGCTCTCAGGCTCAAGCGGAAGGTTGTCTCAAGGGCGCGGTAGTCGGTGCCGCTGCCGGGCATGTTGCACACCACGCCGTGATGGGTGCAGTTGCGGGCTGTGCGGTGGGTCATCATATGGCCAGTAAAAAGAAGAAAGAGGATGAGGCGAAACTTCAGCAACAGAAGTAATCTCTCGCAATTCGTCTTTAAGGCCACTCACTTAAGCCTAAAATGCATTATTATCCTGGTGCGCATGAATGCGCACCTGTGCATTGTCGTGGTAGGGTCGTCATTTATGGCGACCAAAAAGGATGTTCCAGTAATGATAACCATCGAACCCGCCGATCCCTTTGCTCCTGAATCACAACACCTTATCGAACAACTCTCTGCTCAATTGGCTGCTATCACCGGGAATAACGGCAAAAGCCACTTCAGTGCTGAAGCGCTTGAGGCAGAACGTGCTGTCTGGGTGCTGGCAAAAGATGAACAGGGCAGAGCGGTGGGATGTGGTTCACTGAGACCCCTGTCGCAAGACGCAGCCGAACTGAAACGCATGTATTCAGACCGCAGCGTATCTGGCGTGGGTGCTGCGATTCTGGCGTATCTGCAAACATGGGCAGCAAAGGTGGGTTATCGAGAAATCCGGCTATCAACCCGTGTTATCAATAAGCGCGCGGTGGATTTTTATCTCAAGCATGGTTTTCAACAGGTTGAAAATTATGGCCCTTATGTTGGGCGTGTGGAATCCGTTTGTTTAGGTAAAAAAATTTAAGCGGCCGCTATCTATTTGCATCCCACAGCCTCATCACCTGCGTAATCGAGCCGTTAAGTTCTTCTATGCTGGCGCCGTCACGCGCTTGAATCGACACACCAAACAGAAAAGAACTGAACGCCGTCGCCAGTGCCTTAACATCGGTGTCCTCTCGCAATTCACCGATTTCAACGGCGCGTTGAATCGCGCCTGTCATGCCTGCACGCGTGCGGTCGCGTGAACGCAGCAGTGGCTCCACCACGTTAGCATGTTCAGGGGATGGCGCACTCATTGCGCCTAATCCCACCATGCAGCCTGTAGGATGTCCTGCTTCACACTGCATCTTTGCAGAAGAGCGCAGGGTGGTTTCCACCGCGTGACGCGGCGTTAAACTGTTATCCCAAAGATGCTCAGTGACCTGACCGTAAGAGGAGAGGTAGCGCTGTACGCATTCACGGTAAAGGGCCTCTTTGGAACCGAACGCGGCATAAAAGCTGGGCGCAGAGATGCCGTTATGAATGCCCGCCTTTAGTTGGGCGAGTGACGTCGATTCATAGCCATGTTGCCAAAAAAGCATCATGGCATCCTCAATGGCTTTATCGCGGTCAAACGTTCTTGGGCGTCCCATTGTTGCCATCTTATCCTCCGGTTTACACAGTGTGCTGATTACTATACTAAGCGATACATAATTCGTTGACAAAGATCGGATGCGTGACTAATGTATCGATCGTTATATTATTAGTTAAGTTCCCCATTTGATGGGGATTTTTTTACGCGCAAATACATATCAATCGATACATATGTAATTGAGAAGGACTTATGGACGAACAACTCACTCTCTCAAAACCAGAAGCCGCTTCACGGGATGATAAACTCCCCATCTCTGCATTACTCGCGCTGGCGATGACCGGCTTTATCTGCATCATCACCGAAACCTTACCTGCTGGATTATTGCCGCAAATAGCGGGGGGATTGGGGATCTCTAATGCGTTGGCAGGGCAGACCGTCACGGCTTATGCGTTGGGTTCGCTACTGGCTGCCATTCCGTTAACTATCGCGACACAAGGCTGGCGCCGCAGAAATGTGCTGTTACTGGCTATTGCGGGCTTCCTGGTGTTCAACTCCATCACCGCAATTTCGACGGATTACTGGCTCACGCTGACAGCACGCTTCTTTGCGGGCATGGCAGCGGGACTGTCGTGGAGTTTATTGGCGGGTTATGCACGACGCATGGTGGCGACGCACCAGCAGGGGAAAGCGATGGCGATCGCCATGGTCGGCACGCCGATTGCCCTGTCTTTAGGATTACCCCTCGGCACCTGGCTGGGTGGTGTAGTGGGTTGGCGCAGCGTATTTGTCATTATCTCAGCACTGACGGTGGTGCTGGTGGTGTGGGTGCTGGCCAAAGTACCGGATTATCCGGGTCAGTCGCGTCATGAAAGAATGCCGTTGATGCATGTACTTACTACGCCGGGAGTCCGTCCTGTGCTGAGTGTGGTGATTGGCTGGATGCTGGCACATAACATTCTCTACACCTATATCGCGCCGTTCCTGCAACTGGCCGGACTCGGCTCACAGGTGGATATCGTGCTGCTGGTGTTTGGTCTTGCCGCACTGCTGGCGATTGGCGTGACAGGCCGCTTAGTGGATCGTCACTTGCGCCGCAGCGTGTTGACTAGCTTAGCGATTTTCGCTTTGCTTTCGCTGGTATTTGTCGGTTTCTCACAGGTTGTGACCGTGGTTTATATCGGTGTTGCAGTATGGGGACTGACGTTTGGCGGTGCAGCAACGTTATTGCAAACCGCGCTGGCAGATACCGCAGGAGAGGGGGCTGACATTGCACTTTCGATGAACGTGGTGGCGTGGAATGGCGCGATTGCGGCTGGTGGTGTGACGGGCGGGATGCTGTTGAACCACTGGGGCGCGGCTTCTTTCGCCCCCGTGATGGTGGTGCTACTGGCGATAGCTTTCCTGATTACCTTGCGCGCCAGAAAAGAGGGGTTCAAAGCGGGTCTTCGTCCGGGCCAACTAAAAAGCTAAGGCAGACTCAGCAACTTAATTAAACGAGACCTGTCACTAACCAGGAATTTCCTCCGACGCCGTCAGCTCAAAAAACTGGCACAGTAACTGCCACAAATGTTGTGCCGCAGGCGTGAAGCGGTGGTCTGCGCTGCGTAACAGATGGCACTGACTTTCACGGGCGATGCGGTGGTTAACAGGGACGGCCACCAGATTGCGGGAGGCCAGGCCATCTTCCACCACTTTGGCGGTCATAAAAGCAATCCCCATCCTCGCCTGGCTTAATGCAATCGCGCTGGTAAACAGATTGCAGCTATACGCCGGGGCGAACACCAACCCTTCCTGGTTAAACATCACATTCATATAACTCTGGATGCCAAAGTCTTTATCCATGCCAATCAGCGGATACTCGGCGAGATCGGCGACATCCACCTTTTCATACAAGGCGATCGGATGTTCACGATGCACGATGGCGCAGATGGGGCCGCGATGAAAGCTATGGCATTTCACGCCCGGTGGTCCAACTGGACCAAATCCCACCGCCATATCCACTTCACCACGGGTGATCAGACTGACGGTGGTCTGCATGTCACCGGACAAAATATCGATAAACACTTCAGGATAGTTTTGCGAGAAGGGCTGAAGCACGTACTTCACCACCTCATCCACCATGCCTTGCCCGACGCGCATGGTGATTGAACCGCCGCGCTTGTGGCGTAAATCGCGTAAGCGTCTTTCCAGCTGGCTTCGGCGTTGATGTGTCTGCGCGTAGTCCTCGGCGAGCAACTTTCCCGCCTCGGTCAGTACCACATTCCGACCGCGTCGCTCCAACAGCGGTAAGCGCATCTCACGCGCCAGTTGTGAAAGCTGACGGCTAATGGCGGCGGGATCAACGTCCAGCGCCTCCGCAGCACGGCGAATGCCGCCGTGAATACCCACCTCATACAGGTATCTTATGGTTTTGTCGGAATAGAGCAGCATCGTCATAGGTTTTGGTTATCTGTTGATCTCAGGTCAACAATAATAGCGTTTAAACCCCATTTTTTAAGCCTAATTTTGTCCTCATACTCGGGATTCACTTGGTGAGGACAGAAGTAATGAAAAATATAATAAGTTATTTGCAACAGCATTCAGGCGAAATTCTCTCGGATATCAAAACCTTGGTGGCAGCAGAATCTCCGTCAATGAACAAGGCCGCAGTGGATCGCTGCGGCGAGGTACTACAGGCGATTTTTGCTGAACGTCTGGGTGTGAACGCTGAGATTGATGTACAGGAAAAGTACGGTAACCACCTGAAGTTTACCCTTGGCACGGGCAGTGAGCAGACTGTGGTGCTGGGTCATTTTGATACCGTCTGGGATGAGGGCGAGCTGGCTATTCGCGAGGAAGAGGGCAAGCTTTACGGACCTGGCGTGCTGGATATGAAAGCCGGGCTGGTGCAGGCCATCTGGGCGGTGCGTGCCTTACAACAGCAGGACCTGCTGGCAGGTAAGCGCATTGTTTTCCTGTGTGGCAGCGACGAAGAAGTGGGCAGCCCCAGCTCCAGCGACTGGCTGTCCCATCACGCTATGGGTTCAGCGCAAGTGCTGGTGGTTGAGCCTGCGGTGGCGGGCAGCGGTGCGCTGAAAGTGGCGCGTAAAGGCACCGGGCAATATCAGGTCGCCATTACTGGCTTAGCCGCGCATGCAGGTAATAACCCGGAAGAGGGTATTAGTGCGGTGCAGGAGATGGCACATCAGGTGCTGTTCTTGCATGGGCTGAATGCGCCAGATCGCGGTACTACCGTTAACGTGGGGATCGCGCAGGGCGGCAATCGCGTTAATGTGGTGGCCGATAAAGCGGTGCTGGGCATTGATACTCGCGTCACCAGCGAAGAAGAAGCACAACGTATTCATGCTGAAATTACCCAACTGCAGCCGCATCTGCCGGGCATCAAGCTCGAAGTCACGGGTGCACAGTCTCGTCCGCCGATGCGTCAGAATGCGGAGTCATTGGTGTTGATGCAGCGTGCTCAGTCCGTTGCTCAACAGCTTGGTTTCACGGTGGAAGGCAAATCGGTTGGCGGTGGCAGTGACGGTAACTTTACTGCCGCTTTAGGGATTCCAACGCTGGACGGTCTAGGCGCGACGGGCGCGGGCATTCATGCGCGTCATGAGCATATTCAGATTGCGGATATTCCTGCGCGTGCGGCGCTGGTGGCGGGTTTGATTCTGGGGGATGCCGATGTCACAGGTTAATGTAGAGAAACACGCGGGCACCCAACCCACACCCGCCAAGAGCGAGCAAAGTCCTTACCTGCTGCTGTTTATTATTCTGGTGCTGGCGGCTGTCGCCACCTGGATTATCCCGGCAGGCAAGTTTGATCACGAAACCCGCAACGGTGTGACATTTGCCATTAAGGGAAGCTTGCATGAAGTGGCGCGCACGGGTGTGTATCCCGGCGAAATCTTTATGGCTATTGTGCAGGGCGTGATTAAAGCAGCACCAATCATTTTCCTCATCCTGTTTACCGGCGGTTTGCTGGCGGTGATTGAAGCCACAGGCGCGATTGCTACCGCACTGAACTCGCTGTCACGCAGCACCAAAATCAGCGACACCCGTCTGATTCTGATCTTTGGGGTGATTTTTGCCATCCTAGGCAGTACTGGCGTGGTACAAAACTCGGTAGTGGCCTTTGTGCCGATTGGTCTGCTGGTGGCGCGTTCACTTGGTTTGCCGCCAGTGATTGGTATGGCATTGGTTTACCTGACCTGTGCGGCAGGCTTTAACGTCGCGTTCTTAGGTCCAGCGACCACGGGACTGACCCAGCATCTGGCGCAGTTGCCACTGTTCTCCGGCATGTTATTGCGCGGCATCACCAACCTGCTGTTTGTGTTGACGGTAGCGATTTATTTAATCTTTACCGTTAAGCGACTGCGCAAAAATGGCCATGTGCGCGCGGATATCCAGGTTGAAAATGCCCCGGTAATGGCGATTACCGGTCGTCATAAATTGATTCTGGCGACCTGTGCCTTAACGCTGCTGCTGTTTATGGTGGGAACGGTGCAACTGCACTGGGCGACCAATGAGATGTCAGCAATGTTCATCATTTTGTCGATTCTGGTGGGGTTGATTGGCCGTATGTCGGGTTCTGCGATTGCCAACACCTTCCTGAGTGGCTGTTCTCAGCTGGTGAAAGGCGGCTTTATCGTCGGGATGGCGGGCGCGATCTCTGTGGTGTTGCAACAGGGTAATATCCTTGATCCTATCGTCGGCTTCCTGTCTGATCTGCTGGCGCCGGTGCCACCTGCCATTGCGGCGGTGGGGATGTTTATTAGTGCTGCGCTGATGCATTTCGGCATTTCATCGGGCTCGGGCGAGTCAGCTCTGCTGATTCCGATCTTCTCACCGTTAGGCGATAATCTTGGGCTGACGCGTCAGGTCACGGTGCAAACGGTGTTGCTGGGTGAGGGAATTGTGAACTCAATTAGCCCGACGTCTGGCGTACTGATGGCGGCGCTGGCAACGGCGAATATCTCGTTCGGGAAATGGATCAAGTTCGTTGCACCCGTGGTCGCTATCTGGTTTGCGATTTGCGTGGTGACCTTGTTGATTGGCGTGGCGATTAACTGGGGTCCTTTCTAAATAACGGATGCCACAGCGGCGGCATCGAAAAATATGAAAAAGTTGGCGGCCTGACAGGTCGCCAATAAAATTTGGCTCAAAGGTTGCGGCCTAGAAATATTGTGGTATGGTAAGTTCACGATTAATTCACCGGAGTGTATGTCGCAGGCCTGAAAACAGAAGCAAGGTCTGTCACCCAATATCATAATGATGAATGCTGACTTATCGTTTTTCACCACTTACAACACCCGTCTCCGTTACGCGCGCCATTATCTCCAGCAGTAGCCTTCAACTCTCAGTTATTCCCTCTTTTATCTCTTAATTGCAGAGATATTCTGACGCCATTCATTGGCATTAAAAAATAATAAGGTTTCCATTATGACCAGGAAAAGTCTGCTTGTTGTTTCTCTCGTTGCGTTAATCAGTTCATCTGCAGTGTGTGCTGCCGAATTACCGGGCAAAGGCGTCACTGTCTCGCCGGTGCAGAGCACCTTGCCAGAAGAATCGTTTCAAACTGAATTGATTAACAGAGCGTTAGAAAATTTGGGTTATGAAGTCAAGCCCACGGAAGAGGTCGATTATAACGTGGCCTATACGGCGATTGCCTCCGGGGATGCCACCTACATGGCGGTGAACTGGGAACCGTTGCAAAAAGATATGTATAACGCAGCGGGTGGCGACGCGAAATTTTATCGTCAGGGCACCTATATCAGCGGTGCGGCGCAGGGTTATCTGATTGATAAAAAAACCGCCGATAAATACCACATCACGGACATTTCACAGCTGAAAGATCCGAAACTGGCGAAGCTGTTTGATGCGAATGGTGATGGCAAAGCCGATCTGGCCGGTTGTAATCCTGGCTGGGTATGTGGACAGGTAATTAGCGCGCAAATCACCGCCTACGGCCTGAATAATACCGTGCAGCAGAATCAGGGGAATTATTCTGCCATTATTGCTGATACCCTGACGAGATATAAAACCGGCAAGCCGGTGCTCTATTTCACCTGGACGCCTTACTGGGTCAGCGATGAATTAAAACCGGGTAGAGATGTGGTGTGGCTTACGGTTCCCTTCTCTGCCACGCCGGGTTCACAGAAAAATGAAAATACGGCCCTGCCGAATGGCAAGAATTATGGCTTTAAGCCCAACAACGAACATGTTGTCGCCAATAAAGCCTGGGCGGAAAAGAATCCGGCAGCCGCCAAATTGTTCGCAATCGTCAAACTGCCACTGGCTGACGTGAACGCGCAGAATCAACGTATGCACGCGGGTGAATCTTCGAGCGACGATATTCAGCGCCATGTCGATGGCTGGATCCACGCCCATCAGGCCACTTTCGATGGTTGGGTGAAAGAAGCGGCAGCAGCAGCCAAATAACGCTGATATGACTCACGCCCTGTGAGAGTGCAGGGCGTGACGTGTTTTTAACGCACCTCATTCACATACATAAAGTGCTCGGTACTGAATCGATGGTGCGCCAGAATCACCGGGATTGCGCTCTGGTCAAATGACACTTCATCAATCACCATAACGGCTTGCGGTAACGTCAGTTCCAGCAAGGCGGCATCTTCCTCATCAGCGAGCTGTGCGGTGATCTGTTCACGTACTGCGGCGACGCGCAAATCGTAGTGCTCAAACAGATACCGGTACAACAGCGGTGGCAACTGATCGGGGGGTGGGAAATCGGGTAGACGCGCGGCTGGCAACACCAGGCGTTCATGCATGGCAGCCATTCCTTTTACCCGACGCTGTCGTTTCAGGCGAATCACTTCATCACCCTCCACAATTTGTAGTTTCTCCGCTTCAACCTGCGTGGCTTGACCGATCTGATAATCCAGCAATGTGGTTTCAGATTGCAGCAGCCCGCCTGCCTTATCGTGCAAGCGGAAATACTGGAAGAAGTGACTGAGATTGTGCAATGGCGCCCAGCCAGTGACCACCGTGCCCGTTTTCCGTCGCCGCATCAGCATCCCTTCCGTGGTCAGCGCGGCCAGCGCTTTGCGCACCGTGCCCACCGACACACCAAACTTCGCTGCCAGGCTATTTTCGCTCGGCAAAATGGTGCCAGCGGGTAACTCACCTTGCAGGATGGATTCACTGATATGCCGCTTCACCACTTCATACAGCGGTGCGCCTTCGCCTTCACTGAGCCGAGTGAATTGCGGTGTGTCGCCTGCGTCATAGTTTTTTTGCATGTTTCTGATTACCGATTGACCTGCGTCGTTAAATTGCATTATCTATAAACTATATAGAAATACAACAGACGAACATCCTATGTTGCGAAATTCTTGCCTTAACAGTGCGATAGAAAAAATAGCGGGTGATGCCGATCAAATCACTGACGATATGCGGCGCATGTTAGCGGTGGATACCTGCTTCCCACCGGGCAACGGATACGGGCAATTTGCTGACCTGATGATGCAGTTGCTAACGCCGATGAATTTCAGTTGCCAGCGTATTTCCGTGCCCGAACATCTGTGGCAGGCACCGGATGGTAGCGCGCAGGGCGAACGAGTGAACGTCCTTGCGACACTCAACAGCGGGGCGGCAGAAAACTGCAATCTCTACTTCCATACCGATACCGTACCTGCCGGTGATGGCTGGCGTTTTCCGCCACTGGCGCTCACGGTGGCAGAAGGCAAGCTGTATGGACGTGGTGCGGCAGACATGAAAGGCACCATCGTGGCGGCGATGGCAGCGGTGCGCGCAGCGCAGGCCTGTAATCTGCCGTTGCGCTTCAACCCGGTTTTCTTGCTGTGCACCGATGAAGAGGGCGGCCTCTATCCCGGCATTCGTTACCTGGCGGAACAGCAGCTGTTCTCCGGGCACTTGCTGAGCTTCAACGGCGGTGCGGTGCCGCGCATTTGGGCGGGCTGTTTTGGCAGCATCGATCTTAAAGTGGTGATCACCGGGCGCTCAGCGCACTCCGGCGATCCGCTGCTGGGTATCAATGCTATCGAAGCGGCACTCCCCTTGATGAACGCCCTGTACCAACTCAAAGGTGAAGTGGAACAGCGCACCTCAGCGATGCCATCACCGCCGCATTATCAGGGGCAACCACTCACCTCACTGCTGACCCTGGCCTCTGCTCACGGCGGCAGCAAAGGCTCCACCATCCCGGAACGGTTTGAACTGCTGATCAATCGCCGCTATGCGCCGGAAGAAGCATTTGACGATGTCTGGCAGGAACTCACGCAGTGCATCGATCAGGCGATGGATGGCAGCCGCGCACTGGATGTCAGCTTGCAGTTGATTGGTCATCTCGCCCCGGTTGCCGATCCTTACGGCCCACACTGGCCGCGCTGGCAGGCCGCACTTACACAAGGTTTCGGCTTCCCCCGTGAGGCGTTTAAACCCTGGGGTTCATCCACCAGTTCTGACATGGGCTGGGTACAACAGGCCGGTATTCAAGAGATTTTACTCGGCGGCTTAGCCCGCCCCGATAACCGCATTCATGCCGCCGATGAGTTCACAACGATGGCAGATGTGATCGCACTTTCGCAGTCCATTTTGGCGTATCTCGCCGATGATTTTCAGCCAACCCAGGGTATTTAACTCATTAACGAGGAAGAGAAGATGTGCGCAATGAAAGGGTTAAACCGCAGACAGTTTATCGCCAGCTCAACCGCTCTGACCGGTGCAGCCATGCTGCCCTGGTCGTTCTCGGCCCATGCCGCGCAGGTCGCCAGTGCCACGCCAGGCGGCACACCGCGTAAAGGCGGCGTGCTGCGTATCAGTGTCGATCAGGCCGTCAGCGTGCTGAATCCGCATCAGGTACGCGTCAACCCGGAGTATCTGGTGGCGGAGTTGCTGTACAGCGGCCTGACCCGCCTGACACAAGAGATGAAAGCCGAAGCCGATTTGGCGCAATCTTGGCAGGCAAGTGACGATCTCAAGCAGTGGACTTTTACCCTGCGGCCCAACCTCAAATTTAGCGACGGCAGCCCCTTAACCTCTGCGGATGTGGTGGCCAGCCTGCAAGCTCTGCTTGATCCGAAAAATGCTTCACCGGCGTTACACAACATCGGCCCGATCAAAGCAGTAAGTGCCAAAGATGACAACACCGTATTGATTGAAACCGACGCTCCCTACGCGGATTTGCCGGTGATGCTGGCCTATCCCGATGCCAAAATCATCCCCGCCAGCATTGCCCAAGGGCAGTTCGATAAGTTGAGCAAAGCCTCGTTGGGCGCGGGTCCGTTCATGCTGGTTTCTTACGATCCTGAACGCAAGATTGTGGTGAAGCGTAATCCGCATTACTACGATCCGACGCGCCCGTATCTTGATGGTGTCGAAGTGGTGGTGTATCCCGATGGTATCGCAGAGAGTTCAGCACTGATCTCGGGCGATACCGATTTGATGTTGAGCGCGCAATCGAGTGAGTTCGCGCGTCTTTCCAAGTCATCCGGTGTTTTGCCACTGCGCGTTGCTTCCGGCCAGTTCCTCAACGTGAACATGGGCTGCGATCAAAAACCCTTTAACGATGTGCGCGTGCGTCAGGCTCTGGCACTTTGTGTCGATCGCCAGGCGTCGGTGGATTTTGTTGCCGATGGCCTCGGCTCACCGGGTAATGACACGCCGATCAACGCGGCTTATCCATACTTTGCCAACCTGGCAAAGAAAGCGGTGGATTACAGCAAAGCCAAAGCGCTGCTGGCCGAAGCAGGCTATCCCAACGGCCTCGACCTCACGCTGATCGCATCGGACAAACCTGCGACCCGTACGCAATTAGGTATCGCGCTGCGTGAAATGGCCAAGCAAGGCGGTTTCCGCATTGAAGTGCAAACCATGGCGCACAGCACCTATCTCGATCAGGTGTGGAAAAAGGGTAACTTCTACGTTGGCTTCTACAACATGCAGCCGACGCCAGATGCGGTGTTTTCACTGCTCTACACCTCAACCGCATCCTGGAATGAAACGCGCTGGAACAACGCCGATTTCGATAGCGCCGTGAACGCCGCACGTGAAACCCATGACGATGCGCAGCGCACCACACTGTACGGCAAGGCGCAGCAGTTGATGCATGACGAAGTGCCGTCGCTGATCCCAACCTTCTTCGATCTGCTGGCCGCCAGCCGTGATCACGTTGCGGGCTATCACTTGCATCCACGCGGTGCGGTGTTCCGCCTTGATCACACCTGGCTGACCGACAAAGCGCCAAAACGCGCTGTTTAAGGAGAGACCGTGACCGCGAGCTATCTGCTTAAACGTCTGTTGTTGATGATCTACACCTTGCTGGTGGTGTCATTGCTGGTGTTTGGCATCACGCAGCTGCTGCCAGCGGATGCCGCTGTCACCTTGCTCGGCCAAAACGCCACGCCGGAGGCACTCGCCGCTGTGCGTGAACGTTTAGGGCTGGATGCGCCCGCCTGGCTGCAGTACTGGCACTGGCTGACGCAGGCACTGCAGGGCAATTTTGGTGTTTCGATGCGCAATGGCCTGGCTGTCGGGCCAACGTTGCTGACAGCGCTTTCTCGTTCGCTGTTGCTGGCAGCCTGTGCGCTGGTGTTGATGCTGCTGATTGCTATACCGCTGGGGATCTGGGCGGCGGTGCGCCGTGGTAAGACCGCCGATGTGCTGGTCAGCGTGATCTCCTACATCGGTATCTCTTTTCCTGAATTTGTCACCGCCACGCTGGTGCTGCTGCTGTTTGCCGATGTCTGGCAGATCTTGCCTGCTACTGGCTATGTACCGTTGAGCGAGAACGTCGTCAGCGGCGTCCAGCACCTGATTCTGCCTTCGCTCACCGTGGCGTTGATTTTGGTGGCGCACGTCTCCCGCATGGTGCGTTCAGAAATGGTGGACGTGCTGCATACCGATTACATCCGCGCCGCCTGGCTGAAGGGGTTATCGCGTCGGCGCATTCTCTGGCGTCATGCACTGCGTAACGGCTTGCTGCCGACCATCACCATAGTGGCGTTAGATGTGGGCTACCTGCTCGGTGGGATTGTGGTGGTGGAAGAGATATTCGCCATTCCAGGGATTGGCCGCGAGCTGATCGTGGCGGTACAGGCGCGCGATCTGCCCACTATTCAGGCGGGCGTGATGATTCTGGCCGCGACCTATTCGGTGGTGAACTTCCTGGCAGATTTGGCCTACGTGACTTTGGATAAGCGAATTTCCTATGCCTGAGATTGTAAAACTGTTACTGCGATCGCCACAGGGTGCGATGGGCGTGCTGATTATCCTGCTGGCACTGTTGATGGTGGTGGGTGGGGCGCATATTGCTCCCTTTGATCCGGAGTCGATTTCGATTCTGACGCGCTACAAGCCGCCGAGTGCAGAGCACTGGTTTGGCACCGACCAGATGGGGCGCGATATCTTCAGCCGGGTGATGGTAGGTGCACGTTCCACGATTTTGCTGTCGCTGCTGGCGACCGCGTTAGCGATGGTGATTGGCTCGGTGCTGGGTACGGCGAGTGCCTACCTCGGCGGCAAGATCGATGAATTTATGATGCGCACCATGGATGCGGTGATGGCGATCCCCAGCCTGCTGTTCGCGTTGCTGATTGTCAGTACCCTGGGGCAGAGCAGCATGAATGCGGTGTTGGCGATCACCATTGCCTTTGTGCCGGGCATGGTGCGCATCTCTCGCAGTGTGGCACTGGCGGCGCGTCAGCAGGATTACATCAATGCGGCGATTGCCCGTGGCGAAGCCGGGCACTACATCATTCTACGCGAGATGCTGCCGAATATTCTTGCCCCCATCATCGTTGAAGCCACTATCCGCGTTGCGTTTGCCATCATGCTGTTTGCCACATTGAGTTTCCTCGGCTTAGGCGCGCAACCTCCCGAGCCGGAGTGGGGGTTGATGGTGTCAGAGGCGCGAACCTACTTCTTCAGCGCCCCGTGGATGATGATGATCCCCGGCTTAGCTATTGCGCTGGTGGCGATTGGTTTTAATTTGCTGGGTGACGGGCTGCGAGACGTGCTCAACCCAAGGAGCCACGGATGAACGTGAAACCTGCACCGGTGCTGTCGGTGGAAAATTACAGCCTGGATTACGCGTTGCAAAATGGCCAGGCACTGCCGGTACTGCGTGACATCAGCCTGCAGGTGATGCCGGGTGAAGTACTGGGTTTAGTCGGTGAATCCGGTTCCGGCAAGACCACGTTGGGCTGGGCGATCATGCGCTGGCTGGCAAGTAATGCGCAGGAAAAATGGGGCGATATTCGCCTCAACGATGAGAGCCTGCTGAGTTTGCCGGCCCCGAAACTGATGGCACTGCGTGGCGCAAAACTGGGGATGATTTTTCAGGATCCCAGCGCCTCGCTCAACCCGACGTTGACGCTCGGTGAGCAGGTGACGGAAGTGTTGCGCCGTCATCGCGGCTTAAACGCGCGAGAAGCGCAGGAGTTGGGTGAGTCACTGCTACATGATGTTGAACTAAAGCATCCGGCGCGCATGATGCGCCGTTATCCGCATCAGGTATCGGGGGGCGAGAAGCAGCGTATTTTGATCGCCACCGCTTTTGCCTGTCAGCCGGATTGCATGATTTTTGACGAGCCGACCACGGCGCTGGACGTGATCAGTTCGGCACAAATCCTCGATCTCTACGAACGTCTGCGCGAGGAGACCGGGGTGGCTTCTCTCTATATTTCTCATGATCTGGCGCTGGTGGCGAAAGTGGCCGACCGGGTCTGCGTTCTGGATAAGGGGCGCATCGTGGAGCAGGCTGATACTCACAGCCTGTTTAGCGCACCACAAAACAGCTACACCCGCAAATTGATTGCGGCGGTGCCCAATCCTCAACAGCGGCTGATCGCGGATACCGCTGGTTCGCAGCCGTTGCTGACGCTGGACAATCTCACCATCGATTACGGCCAACAGGGCTTTCTCGATCGCCTGCTGAAGCGCGAGGCCAATACCACGCGCGCGGCCAACTCGGTGGCGCTGACCGTGCATCAGGGCGAAATTTTGGGTGTGGTGGGGGAGTCGGGTTCGGGTAAGTCCTCACTGGGCAAAGCCATTACTGGGTTAGTGCCGTTCAGCGGTGAACTGGATTTCTGCGGCTACGCATTGCAGGGCCGTGCGCAGATGGATAAGGAGTATCGCCGCCGCGTGCAGATGATTTTCCAGCATCCGGATGCCTCACTCAATCCGCGCATGACCATCGGCGAGATCATTGCGCGTCCGCTGCGTTTGTACGGTCTGCCATCGGGTGAAACCGAAGCGCAAGCGGTGGCACGCTTGCTGGAAGAGGTGCGCCTGCCAGCAGAATTTGCTTCGCGCTATCCGCATGCGCTGTCGGGCGGGCAGAAACAGCGCGTGGCCATCGCGCGCGCCTTTGCTAATCCGCCGGATTTAGTCATTTGTGATGAGATCACTGCCGCGCTCGATGTGTCGGTACAGGCCACCATTATTGAGCTGCTACTGGAGCTGCGCCGCCGCTACGGCACGGCTTACCTGTTTATTACCCACGACCTCAACCTGATCCGTCAAATCGCCCATCGCGTGGCGGTGATGTATCGCGGTGATGTGGTGGAAGTGCTGCCCGGTGAGAACATGACCGCGCTGGCGCAACATCCTTACACCCGTGCTCTGCTTGAAGCGGTGCATGTTCCCGACTTATCCCAATCCGTTGCTTAACGAGAAACGCATGAATCCTGAACAGTTAATTCATCATATTGATCGCGAGTTTTGTCTCTCTTTTCTGGCGAAAATGGTGCAACACAAAAGCTATAGTGCCACTGACGGCGAGCGCGAGTTAGCCAAATATATGGCCGAGCAGATGGCTCAGTTGGGACTGGAAAGCGAATTGCAAAAGGTACCCGGCGATCGTCTTAACGCCATCGGACGGCTGGTGGGCAGCGGTGGCGGCAACAGTCTGCTGTTTAATGGGCATCTGGATACCAACCCTGTTACCGAAGGATGGACGGTCGATCCTTGGGCGGGAAAAATTGACGACCAGTTTATCTACGGTATTGGCGTCTCAAACATGAAAGCAGGCGATGCGGCCTATTTCTGTGCGTTGAAAACCTTGATTGATGCCGGTGTGAGGCTGAAAGGCGATGTGATTCTGACTTATGTGGTGGGGGAATTGCAGGGCGGTATTGGCACACTGGCGGCGATTGAGCAGGGCGTGCGTGCCGACTACTTTATCAATGCGGAACCCACCGATCTGCAGGCACTCACTATGCATGCCGGTTCGTTGATGTTCACCATTGAGTTGACGGGCGATACGCGTCATCTGTCGAAGCGTGAAGAGGCCGTGGATGCGATTAACGCCGCCGTGGAGCTGATCCCACAAATCAACGGCATGGTTTTCAGTGGTGCGAAAAGTGACGAGCACCTGAAGGTGAACCGTGGGCACATTGGTACCGTGCATGGCGCACTGGGGCGTGAACTGGAAGAGTGGCGACCACCACAGGTGGCTGACTTCGTGCGTTTGAAAGGATCGGCACGCTTTGCGCCAGGGCAAACGGTGGAAGGCGTGCTCGCGGATCTGCAAGCGCTGCTGGATACGCTCTGCCAGCGTTATCCTGGCTTGAAAGCCGAGTTGTATGATGATGGTATCCGCGACAAACCCACCATGTTGCCGTTTGAGGTCTCGCCAGAGTCACCGATTGTCAAGGCGGTCAATCGCGGCTGGAAAACCGTGCGCGGCACCGAACAACCGACGGGTGTGATCACCCCACCGGCTTTCTTTGGCACCGATGCGGCGCATTTTTATCAGCATGCGGGAATGGAAGGCATCGTCTGCGGTCCTGGCGGAAAGTACAACACCATGCCGGATGAGCGCGTTGAGATCACCGAATTCCTCGATATGGTGCGCATCTATTTACTCGCCATCCTGGAAATCTGCCAACCAGTAGAGAGCAACTGATGATGACTGCCGCGCTGAGTCGCCTGCGCGCTGCCATGCAGCAGGCCAACGTCGAGGTGATGATCGTTGATCATGGCGAGCTGCTGGCCTGGCTGACGGGCTACACCGTGTCTGAAACCCTGTATCGCGCCTGCATGGTTCCTCTGCAAGGGGAGCCTTGGATGGTGCTGCGCCAGTTGGATGAGGCACCGTGCCGCAGCCAGTCACCGCAGCTGGTGGTAGAGAGCTATCGCGACGATGCTGATCCCTGGCTGGCAGTGGCACAGAGTCTGGTGCGGCGTGGTTATCAACAGAGTCGCATTGGGGCGGATTTCCACTCCTACGGTATGACCGTGCACAGCTGGCAGCAGCTGTCACGTCATCTTCCGCAGGTAGAGTGGCGCGATCTCAACGGCGTCAGCGACCGGCTACGCAGTGTAAAATTCCCGGCAGAATTAGCGGCCTTACGTCAGGCAGCGGCAATAGCAGATGTCACGCTGGAGAGCATTGGTAACCAGGCACTTGAGGGCTGGCGCGTGCGCGATGTCGCAGCGCTGGCTGCCGGACAGTTTCTGCAATTGGGTGCCGATACCGGGGAAACGGGACCGATTGTTATCGCCAGCGGTGATAATGGTTTCCTGCACGCCACTGGGCACGAACAGCGTTTACAGCGCGGTGATGTACTGCACGTAGAGCTGATCCCCAAAGTGCAGCACTACAGTGCGCGGCTGATGCGGCCGTTTATTGTCGGAGAGATTTCGCCTCAGCGGGCGGAACTGGCGCGGTTACTGATTGCCATTCAGGACCGCCAACTGGCGGCAATGAAGCCGGGAGTGAGCGCCTGTGAAGTGGATGCGATTGCGCGTGAAGCAGTACTGAACAGCGGATTGCGTGCTGACTATCCCAACATCACCGGCTATGCGCTGGGGCTGTATACCCGCACGCCGCGCCCGAGCGATTTTTCCTGTAGCTTCCATGCGAAAGCCGAGTGGTTACTGGAGGAAGATATGGTGTTCCACATGTATATTTCCGCGCAGAGCCTGGCCTTTAGCGAAACGGTGCGCGTGACTCCACAGGGCGCAGAACGACTGACACAACTACCGCGCCAGTTGCTGTCGCTGCCGCAAAACGAATAAACACCATGACTACGCCATCGCACGATTACGCCCGCCGCGTTTTGCCTGATAAAGTGCTTTATCGGCATCCAGTTTCAACTGTTCCGCCTCACCAGGCTGGCCTGTGGAGGTCAGGGTGCTGTAGCCCGCGCTGACGGTGACCACGCCAGTCGTAAGTTCGGTGCTTTCATGCGCGATACCCGTTTCCGCAACAAGGCTCACGGCGCGTTCAGCGACTTTTTGCGCCTCCAGTGGTGAGGTGCAGGGCAGAATAATGGCGAACTCTTCACCGCCATAACGCGCCACTACATCACCGTGATAATGCACGCTGTCTTTTAATGCCAGCGCGACGTCTTGCAGGCATTCATCCCCCGCCACGTGACCATAGGTATCGTTATAGCGTTTGAAATAGTCGATATCGATCATCACCAGCGATAACGGATCGCCGGTCTTTTCCGATCGCAGCAGCGCTTGTTCCAGCAGGGCATCAAACTGACGACGGTTAGCAAGGCCGGTGAGGCCATCCACCAAGGCCAGCGACTGCAAGGTATGGTTGATGGTGGTCAGTTCGTCACGCACATGGGTCAGTTCAATCTGGTTGCGCACATTGGTGCCGACCTGGCGTAATACAAACAGGCCCATGCCAGCGATGGTAAATAGCAAAACAATATTCAGCAGCACGTTGGTGAGGTTAGCTGTTAACCACTCCATGCGCAGTCGGCTCAGGTCATAACCCGCGGTGACGATCAACGGATAGCGTTCCAGACGAGCATAGCCGAACACACGCTCCACACCATCCAGCGTTGATTTCCACGTTGCGCTGCCGCTGGAGGCGGCTTTAAGCTCCGTTTTAAACAACGGACTGGCGGAGAGAGTGCGGCCAATATAGCTGTCGGGGAAGGGGCGAATATAGAGTGCCGTGGCATCCGCGAGAATCAGCCCGAGAGCATCTTTCTCACCGAGCGTGTAATAGCTGTAATACTGACGGAAATAGTCCACCTTCACCGTTGCCAAAGCCACGCCGGCAAATTTACCCGCACTGTCGTTCAAACGAACCGATACTGGTATCACTAAGTCACCTGTTGAACGACTGCGAATCACATGGCTGATGTGAATATCCAGGCTGTCATGCGTCTGGTGCCAGATAAAATAATCGCGATCGGCATTACTGGCATTAGTCGGCACAAAGTTACCGGATGACGCCACCCAATGGCCCGCCGTGTCGTAAACAAACAGGCCGTGCAATTGCGGCAACTTACTTTGCTGATCTTTAATCTGGTGTAAAAACTGGGGTGTGGCGGCAAACTCGTTACCGTTTTGTCGTAGCTGCCGCACCGCATCTGCCAGCGTAATATCCACTTGCAGAAAGGCATCCTCCGCCTGTTTCGCCAGTGACAAGGAGAGGTTGCGCGCGTCTTCTTCTTTTTCCGTGAGATGCTGCTGCCAGGAGTGCCAGAGGGACCAGGCATTGATGGCAATCACCAGCAGGCTGACCAGCAGTAAAAATACCGCCATGCTTCTACCCAATGAGGTATTTAACAGGCGCGGCGTACTATCGGAGAGAACACTTTTACGCATTTATACTCTTATTAAATCGCTGACATCGTGGGCCTAATATAAGACCAATATTACTCGAATATTTCAGGGGTAATAAGTCTAAGAGAGGATTATTTAATACTCGGGGTAATGTTTGATTGGCCTGTCTCGCGGGGACCACGAGATGTCCGATGAGATGCAGAGAACTCAACCCCTGTTAAACAACTATAATATTGACTGAATTGCTGCCCAGAATGGGCATACAGATCACGCTGGCTGTTTCTCTTGACCACTATCATCGGTGCTTTTGCAGAAGGATGTCCCATGCGTAGTTTTCTGACCTTATTCCTTTTTACGTTGAGTTTATGGGTTTTACCCGCCGGTGCAGCTGGCACGCTAAGTGATGGCTGGGAATGGCTCAAACAGGACGTTTCACAAACCTGGGAGCAACCGCAATATACCGACCTCTATCTCCCGTTTATTAGTTGGCATGCCCGTTTTGCTTACGACAAAGAGAAAACCGACAACTACAACGAATCACCTTGGGGTGGGGGACTGGGCGTCTCACGTTACAACGAAGACGGCGAATGGAGTGCGCTCTACGCCATGGCCTTCAAAGATTCACACAATAAATGGCAGCCGATCATTGGATACGGTTGGGAGAAGGGCTGGTATCTCGATCAGGCCCGCGATTTCCGCCTGGGGCTGGGACTGACGGCGGGCGTCACCGCACGCGATGACTTTGCCAACTATGTGCCGCTGCCGATTGTTCTGCCCCTGTTCTCAGCCGGGTATAAACGCTTAAATGTGCAGTTCACCTACATTCCGGGGTCCTACAACAACGGTAATGTGCTGTTCGCCTGGTTCCGCTATGGCTTCTGACACCCTGATAAAAGGGTTTAAGCGCCTGATCGTGGGTCTTCTGGCTCTGCTGCTGATGTTTTTGCTGATACGCGGCTATCAGTCTGAACAAGGGCCGCCACTGCATCGCTGGCATACCTGGTCCGCGGATGAAATGACCGAAGACCGTATTGATCATGCCAGCTTCGCCGATTATCTGGCACAGGAAGATATCATTTTCCGCGATTTGAAAAGCGAAGTGAGCGATACACTCAGCGATGAGGAGAAAACCTCTCTTAACCGTTTTAACCCGCACAGCCCGGTTAATCCTGAAGGATTCCAGACTGACTGGAACCGCTCCTTTGTGCTGCAACCCATGGGCACGGTGAAGGGCGCGGTTGTCCTGATGCATGGCTTAACTGACTCACCTTACAGCGTGCGCTATCTGGCGCAGGCCTATCAGCAACAAGGGTTTATCGCCGTTGTACCGCGACTGCCAGGACACGGCACGGCACCGGGTTCGTTGACCAAAGTAGACTGGCAAAGCTGGCTGGCCGTGACACGATTAGCAGTGCGTGAAGCCACACGGCTGGCCGGCACGCAGGTTCCCTTGCATCTGGTGGGCTACTCGAATGGGGGGGCGCTGGCGATGAAATATGCCCTCGACAGCCAGCAGGACAGCCAGTTGCGTAAACCGCAGCAGATCGTGTTGCTGTCACCGATGATCGGCGTCACCGCCTATGCGCGCTTTGCCGGGCTGGCCGGTTGGCCCGCGGTGTTCCCGGTGTTTGCCAAGGCGGCGTGGCTGAATATCGTGCCAGAGTATAACCCTTTCAAATACAACTCTTTCCCGGTGCGGGCGGCACGCCAGTCATGGCTGTTAACCCAGGCGCTGCAGGATCAGATTGTACAGCTGTCTCGCACAGGACAATTAAGCCACTTACCCCCCATACTGACATTCCAGTCGGTGCTGGATTCCACCGTCAGCACGCGTGCGGTCGTCAACGCGCTCTACCAATATTTGCCTGACAACGGCAGCAAGCTGGTGATTTTTGATATCAATCAGGCGGCCAATTTACGCGCCTTATTCCGACCTTCACTCTACTCGGCGGTGAACACGTTGTTGCCTGCTGCCCCGCGCCACTACGCGACCACGGTGATCACCAATGCGTCAGCCACCACCTATGAGACGGTGGCGCGCACCACCGCGGCTGACCAAAGCACGGAGGTCACGCAACCCCTGCACATCGCATGGCCGCAGGATATGTATTCGCTGTCGCACATCGCGGTGCCCTTCCCGTTAACCGATTCGTTGTATGGACGCGAGCCAACAGAGAAAAACCGCTATGGCATCAGCCTGGGGACTATCTCACTGCGTGGAGAGACCTCCAGCCTAACGGTGGGGCTGGATACGCTGATGCGCAACACATCTAATCCGTTCTTTGACGTGATGATGGCGCAAATTAATGCCCGCATTGTCTGTAGTCAGCAAAGCGACCTGCTGCGCTGCCTTAAAGGGTGATGACTTTTTTAAGCCAGGAACTGGCCAGGATCAGTTGTGAGATCAGCACCGAGGCTGCGAAGGTGACGACCAGCAGCGCCAGTTTGGTTGCCAGCGAGTTGATTGGGATCCATGCCGTGATGAGATCAAAGACGGAATAGTGAAGAATGTACACGCCGGTCATGGTTTTACTGATGGTGGCGAGCACCGTCTCCTTGAACACCACATTGCGACGGAAGCGCACGCGGCTGGCGGCCACCACCAGGACCACCACCAGCAAATAGATTTGTGAACCGGTCAGAATAAAGGCATTTCGGTCGGCCTTGAACAGCGCAAAGAAAAAGTGTTGCTCGTAGAGCCAGGTAAACAGGTAGATGAAGGGCAACGCAATCGCTGCCGCACGCGTCACATTCCGCCGGTTGAGCCATTCGGCAATAACGGGCTCGCATAATAACTGCCCCGTCAGATAAAACAGCAACCAGGTCCAGATGCGATACTGCGGCTCGAGGCGAAACAGGCTGACTTCGGGATACAGTACCGCAAGCAGATCATAGCCATAAGAGAACAGCAACAGGGTCAGCACCAGACCGGCAAAGGTGATGCGATGCAGGCTGAGCCAGGCGACCAATGGGTGAAAGCTGTAAATCACGACAAAAGAAAACACAAACCAGGGCTGAATCAGGTAGCCGCGTTGATAAGGCTCCCACAAGTAATACACCGTCATCCAGAAAAGAAAAACGATCACCACATTCCTGATTTTCGTCAGTTGCCAGCGCAGGTCCTGCTCGGCGCGTGCATCCATAATGCCGGCCACCACAAAAAACAGCGGGGTGGCGATGGTGGAGATAAACGTCAGAAAGGCCAGAATCCAGTGGTAATCATAATCGTAGCGATCCCAGGTGTTATACAGGGTGAAAAAGGTCACCGCCGCCATGCAGCCCATGGTTTTAATCACATTGAGCCCGGTGACATTCATGGCGAGACGCCAGAGGTGGGTCGATGGAAGCAGGCGTAAATCACCGGCAATACCAGCAAGGTGAGCACGGTGGCAAAGCCCAGACCAAACATAATCACCACCGCCATGCTCTGGAAGAACACATCGCGCAGCAGCGGCGCAAGGCCCAGCACCGTGGTAAAGGCAGTCAGCAAAATCGGCCGTAAACGCGAGGTAGCAGCGTAGAGAATGGCTTCGTGTTGCGGTTTCGCCTGTTTCTGCTGCTCAATCTCCTCAACCAGCACAATACCGTTGCGGATCAACATACCGCTGAGGCTAAGTAAACCAATCAGGGCCATAAAGCCAAACGGAATGCCGGTGATTAAAAAGCCTGGCGTCACGCCGATCAGCGCCAGCGGCACTGTCAGCCAGATAGCAACGGCATTTTTCAGTGAGCTGAACATCAGCACTGTAATGACAAACATCACCAGATAGCCGATAGGTAATGTCGTGAATACCCCTTGCTGGGCATCGCTGGAGCTTTCTGCGTCGCCTCCCCACTCAATACTGTAACCATGTGGCAGAGGGATCTGATCAATCTGCGGCTTCACCCGCGCCAGAATGTCACCGGAAGTATCGCTGCTCAGCGGGTTAGGATCGGTCTGCACCGTCAGTACGCGACTGCGGTCGCGGCGTAAAATCAGCGGATCTTCCCACTCCAGCTTGAAGTCACTGACCACGTTGCTAAGCGGAATATAGTGCTGCTGGCTCTGGCTCCACACCAGCACATTGTTAAGATGGTTCGCATCCTGGCGTTCGCTGGCCGGTGGACGAACGATCACCGGCAACAGATCTGCGCCTTCGCGATAAAGGCCTACGCGACTGCCGGTAAAATTCATCTGCAGGGCGGTATCGATCTCTTGTTTATCCACACCCAACTCACGCCCCAGCGCGGTGTTAAACTGCGGACGAATCACTTTGCTGCGGTTTTGCCAGTCATTACGCACGCTATCGGTAGCGGGATCCTGAGACAGAATATCGCCGACCTGGCTGGCAATCAGTCTCATCCGGTCAGGATCGGGGCCTTTAATGCGCACCTCAATCGCACTGCCGCCAGAGGGGCCAAACATCACGCGCTTAGTACTGGCATTCACCTGCGGATATTGCCGGGCGATATTCGCATCAATGCTGCGTGCCAGCGCCGCAATTTTCCGCTGATCGTCCATGCGCACCATGATTTGAGCGTAGTTGCTGTACTGGCGCTGCCCGTTATAGGTAAGGATAAAGCGCATGCTGCCTTGGCCGATGGTGGTCACCGTTGACACCACGCCGGGCTGATCGGTGATCGACTTTTCAATATCGCTGGCCATTTGTTCGGTGGACTTGATGTCCGTGCCATACGGCAGCCAGAGATCAACAAAGAAGATCGGCGTGTTTGATGAGGGGAAGAAGTTTTGTCGTACTGAACCAAAGCCCCAGATCGAAAGTGCTAGCAGCACCGCCATCACGGATAACGTCAGCGTTTTTTGGCTTAACAGCGCTTTCAGTGTGCGCTGATACAGTTGATAGAAGCCGCCGTCATACGGCGATTTAGCCATTTGCGTGCTGCCATCGCTCCCGGCTTTAAACAGCCACCATTTGATCAGTACCGGCGTGATGGTGAGGGCGGAGAACCAACTCAACATTAACGAGATCAGCAACACCTGGAACAGCGATTTACAATACTCACCGGTGGAGTCTTGCGACAGGCCAATCGGCGCAAAGGCCAAAATCGCAATGATGGTGGCGCCTAACAGGGGAAAGGCAGAACGGCGGATGACAAAGTTCATCGACGAAACCAGCGATGACCCCTGCTGACGCGCAATCAGTACCCCTTCAACGATCACAATCGCATTATCCACCAGCATGCTGAGAGCGATAATCAGCGCACCGAGTGAAATACGCTGCAACTCAATGCCCCACAAGTACATGATCAACAGCGTACCCAGCACATTCAACGCCAAAGAGAGGGCGATAATGATGCCGCTGCGTACTCCCATGAAGATCAGCAGCACCCCGACCACAATCGCCAGTGCCATCAGGAAGTTGGTGATAAAGCCATTAACGGAGTGCGCCACTTCGGCGGCCTGGTCGTAGAACATATTGATCTGGATGCCAGCCGGTTTTTCGGCTGACATTTGCTGCATTTTGGCTTCCAGCGCATGCCCGACATCAATCACGTTAACGCCAGGAATGAAGGAGACGCCCATGGTGACTGCGGGTTTTCCGCTGGCGTGATAGATGCTGGTAGGCGACTCGCTGAGTCCACGTGACAGGGTGGCGATATCGCGTAAGCGGGTGGTCGCTGTTGCACCGACCGGGCTGATCAACAGATCGCTTAATTCATCGAGACTTTGAAACTCTCCAGTAGGATGCAGGCGAATCGATTCGGTGCCGGACTTGATCTCCCCGGCGCTGGAAACCACATTCAAGCGGCTCAATGCGCTGGAAAGCTGCGTCAGGGTAATGCCGCGCGCCGCCATTTTCGTCAGCGAAACATCGACATTGATCTGCTGGGGAATCACTCCGCCGAGGGTGACCTTGCCGACGCCAGGCACCAGCACCAGTTCTCGCCGAAGCTGCTCGGCGTACTGCACCAGCTCAGGATTGCTAAAATTGTCACCGGAAATGGCAAAGAAAAAGCCAAACACATCGCCAAAATCATCATTAACGAATGGGGCAGCCACGCCGGGCGGGAAGAAGCGTGCAGCATCCCCTACGCGCCGCCGGAGTTCATCCCAGATTTGTGGCAATTCATTGGAGTGGTAGCGTGAGGCAATATTCACGGTGATTTGCGACAGACCGTTGGAGGAGATGGAGCTGACGTTGTCCAGATAGGGCAACTGCTGCAGGGCATTTTCCAGCGGCAGCGTGACCTCTTCTTCCACCTGCTGCGCAGAGGCGCCAGGGTACTGTGTCACCACCACGGCGGTCTTGATGGTGAACGCCGGATCTTCCAGGCGACCAATATTCAGCAGGGCAAAAATCCCCCCGACGCCCAGCAGCAAAATCGCCAGCCAGACACGAATCGGGTTATCTATAAACTGTCGGGAAATATCCATTACAGACCCCGCTCACGCGTCCAGATGCGTACCGCTTGTTGAGCGTGTAATTCATTAACGCCCGCCGCGACCACGCGTTCGCCTGCGTGTAATCCAGAGGTGATTACCACCCCCTGATCGGTGACCTCACCGACGGAAACTTTACGATCTTCGAGATGAAATTGATCGCCGCTGCCTTGCACCACCCAAACATGGGGTTCATTCCGCTGGCTGCTGTCCGGGTTAAAGACCGCTTCTACCGGAACCACAAGTGACTCGTGATTTACGTTAGCCGGAAGATTCGCGAGATTGATGGTGACAGTGCCGCTAACGCCACCGACAGCAGGGAAGTCGGCAGGACGCGGCATGGTAAGAATCACCTGCCAGGTCAAGGTATTACTGCTACTGCTGCCGGTGTGTTCTTTGTATTCAGCCTGAAACTGGCGATCGGGCAGGGTGTTTATCCGCACCACGGGACGGTAAGCCATATTACGGATGTCGAGAGAGGTAAACAGGTTTTCCGGCACATTGAACACCACATCGAGCAGGTCAGTGCGTGTCAGGGTGGCAATGGTTTGCCCGGCAGCGACCACCTGGTGATTCCGCACATTGACCGTTGCCGCGGTGCCGCTGAACGGTGCGGTGAGCGTCATCTGACTTAACTCTTCACGCGCGATTTGCAGTGCGGCATTGGCGGCATCACGATTGGCGCGCTGCACGTCCATTTCTGCCTGAGAGATGGCCTGACGGCCTGAGAGGGTTTGAAAGCGCGCAAATTGTCGTTGCGCTAAGGTCGCCGCAGTCTGGCGTTCATTCACTCGCTGCTGCGCTTCACGTGACACCAGTCTGGCAAGCACCTGACCCCGAGTCACGCTACTACCCTGACGCACATCCAGCGCATCAATTTGTCCACCGCGCTTGAACGATACGTCAGTGGAATCACCCGACTCAATGCGGGCAGGAAAAATACGCTGTTGAGATTGACCAGAAGCCACCACCTCAACCACTTTCACCATGCGAGGCAGCGGTGCAACTTCCTGTTTTTTTTGATCGCAACCTGTTGTTATTAAAATAACAACGGCAATCAGATAAAAATAACGCATCACAGAGTTCCCCTTTGCAATAACGATGTAATTTTTTGCGTTATTATTAGCGCCTCATTTATTCGCCCAACATGGAAACCACCGCGTAAGTGAAAAGTCCGACGGCAGAACAGGTGATAATCGCTAACACAACATACAGACTTAGACGGAGCAGACTATAGTCCGGCATCGTTGCCTCCATTAACCTTGATCGCCATCAAACAGCGCCACAGTTATAAACAGAGTGAGAGGTTTATGAGATTGTTTTTGCTATGGATGAGCATAGTCGTAGAGATCAAAGTTTGTAAAGTTTGATAAGCGCAATAACGTTTCCGATATTTTTGGTGTTTTGTTCTGATTTTGTTTAATTAAGTGGTGTTTATAACCTGGTTAACGAAATAAAAACAGGTCTGGCCATGGAGGGTGAAAATGTTAACAATTCACTTTGTTTAGTTTGTTGTAAGTCAAAATAGCTTATTAATCTTTAGGTTAATAATGGCGCTTCTTTTTATTTGGTGTTTTTCTTACTGTTTTTGATTGATAGGCGAATAAGTTGAATGGCCCTGTGCTACGTTTATAACGTCTAATTTTCAACTTGATAATATGATTGTATAGATTATTCCCCTGCTCACTTGCTGTGAGTAGCGACTAATTGCATATCTTTCAGTTATAAACGGGGCTCATCTCAGGCAATTTGCGGAAGTTTGTCTTTGTATTCGACGTGGTTCTGTTAATAACGGGATATCACCGCCTTGATTTCCGAAACAGGATTTGAGGAGAAAGCGATGAATAATATGGCTAAATCGGACAGTGCGTACTATCAACTCTCGGTCGATGAAACGCTAGGGAAGACAGAGAGTTCAATTGAGGGTATTAGCAGTGCGGAGGCTGCAGCCCGCCTACTACAATATGGTGAAAATGCGCTGCCGCAGAAACCCGGCAAGCCAGCATGGCTACGTTTTCTCGCCCACTTTAACGATGTCCTAATCTATGTCCTGCTGGCTGCCGCGTTGCTGAAAGCCGTGATGGGGCAATGGGTCGATATGTCCGTGATACTGGGTGTAGCTGTGGTCAATGCTTTGATTGGCCATATCCAGGAGAGTAACGCGGCAAAGTCGCTACAAAGTATTCGCAATATGCTCTCCAGTGAAACGGTGGTGGTGCGCGCAGGCCAGCATGAAACCGTAGCCACCACGGCACTGGTGCCTGGTGATGTGGTGGTGATCCGCGCCGGTGACCGTATTCCTGCCGATTTGCGCGTTATCGAAGCCCATAATTTGCGGGTGGAGGAGGCGATCCTTACCGGGGAGTCTACGGTCGTAGAGAAAGGCACCGAGGCGTTGAGCGGCGATCTACCCTTAGGCGATCGCACCAACCTGCTGTTTTCCGGTACCACCGTGAGTTCGGGTGGGGGTAAGGGCCTGGTGGTCGCGACCGGGGGGGAAACCGAGTTAGGGCACATCAACCAGATGATGTCCGACATCGAAAAACATCGTACACCTTTGATGGTACAGATGGATAAGCTGGGTAAAGCCATTTTCGTGCTCATCCTGGTCATGATGGCAGCACTGTTCGTCTTTAGTTTGCTGTTCCGGGATATGCCGGTTTCTGAACTGATGCTCTCACTGATAAGCCTGGCAGTAGCGTCCGTTCCAGAGGGATTACCCGCGATTATCTCCATCATCCTCTCTCTCGGTGTGCAAGTCATGGCGAAGCAGAAGGCGATCATCCGTAAACTGCCGACGGTGGAAACCCTGGGTGCCATGACGGTGGTCTGCTCAGATAAAACCGGCACCCTGACCATGAATGAGATGACGGTCAAAGCGGTGATCACCGCCGATCATATCTACCGGGTTGAGGGTGACAGCTATGAACCGGTAGGGGCGATTCACAAATCAGATGATGCAGTCCCTGTTACGGTCACTGAAGACTCATTGCTGGGGCGCTATCTGCGCACCATCGATCTGTGCAATGACAGCCAACTGATTAAGGATGACAGCGGGTTCTGGAAAATCACCGGCGGCCCGACGGAAGGCGCGTTAAAAGTGTTGGCGGCCAAGGGGCAGTTGCCGGTGGTGACCACTGAACTGCGCAGTAAAATTCCGTTTGATTCGCAATACAAATACATGTCGACGCTGTATCGCATCGGTGATGAGGAGCGGATACTGATTACCGGCGCACCGGATGTTTTATTCAGGCTGTGTCAGCAGCAGCAAACGGAAGCGGGCCTGCAGCCGCTGGATCTTCCGTGGTGGGAGGCCAAAATCGAGGAATATGCGCGGGAAGGTCTGCGCATGGTGGCGGCAGCCTGGAAACCTTCCTCACCGGGGCAAACAGAGTTAGATCACGCTGACCTGCAGCAGGGGGTGATCTTGCTGGGCATCGCCGGGATGATGGACCCACCGCGCCCTGAAGCGATCACCGCGATTGGTGACTGCCTGCAAGCCGGTATCCGCGTGAAAATGATCACCGGTGACCACCCGCAAACGGCGATGAGTATTGGTCAGATGCTGGGTATCGGCAATGCCAACAGCGCCATTACCGGGCGTGAGTTAGAAGTGATGGACGATCACCAATTGAGCGAAGCGGCGCAGACCTACGATATTTTTGCCCGCACCAGCCCCGAGGATAAGTTCCGTCTGGTGCAGGCGCTGCAGAGTAGAAAAGAGGTGGTCGGGATGACCGGGGACGGCGTGAATGATGCGCCAGCGCTGAAACAAGCCGATGTTGGCGTGGCAATGGGGATTAAAGGCACCGAAGTCACTAAAGAAGCTGCCGATATGGTGTTAACCGATGATAACTTTGCCACCATTGCCAGCGCGGTGCGAGAAGGGCGTCGGGTGTACGATAACCTGAAAAAAACCATCCTGTTTATCATGCCCACTAACCTTGCACAGGGCTTGCTGATCATTATCGCGCTGTTGGCGGGGAACCTGATTCCTCTCACGCCGGTACTGATTCTGTGGATGAACATGGCGACGTCCGCCACGCTCTCCTTTGGCCTGGCTTTTGAGGCGGGAGAGAAGAACATCATGCGCCGCCCACCACGCGATCCTAAGCTGCACGTGATGGACGGTTTTGCGGTCTGGCGCGTGATTTTTGTCGGTTCGATGATCGCCGTCAGCGCCTTTGTGCTGGAAGCCTGGTTACAGCCGCGTGGCTATTCCCCTGAGTTTATCCGTACCGTGTTACTGCAAACGCTGGTGACCGCACAGTGGTTCTATATGCTCAACTGCCGCGTCTCCGATGGCTTCTCGTTGACTAAAGGCTTACTGATGAACAAAGGGATCTGGATTGTCAGTGCGGTGCTGTTAGTGCTGCAACTCCTGATCATCTACGCGCCCTTTATGCAGATGCTGTTTGGCACCACCGGACTTCCATTCCGCTATTGGGTGATCACCTTCATCATTGGATTTGTGATGTTCCTGATTGTTGAAATCGAGAAGCCGTTAACCCGCAAATTCAGAACCGCGTAAACATCAACAGCACCCGCACACGTGGGTGCTGTCCTTTTTCTGCTGGCTTGACACCTGAGCGAGCAACATCCTAGACTGCCGCTTGTTCCAAGGGGTGCCCGAGTAGCGGGCTGAGATTCTACCCGCTGGCGATTTGTCGCTGGCAACGTAGTGACCCTCCGAACCTGATCCGGCTAATACCGGCGTAGGGATGCGGGACACAGGGCACTTCCACGCCCTGATTCCATCTTTGTGCTTTGTAGCGGACAGAACATCCTCACCAGGCTTTGCCTGATAGAGACCTCGCACAATCACAGTAGGTGGAATCCATGACCGAAGCTGCACTTATCGATGCGCTACTGACCTTTCTGTCTCGTCAGGACACCAGCGATGACGATTTCAACCGTCTGGCACTCGCTATCTTTGCTTATCAGTTTGAGCACAATCCACCTTACCGCCGCTTTGCCATTAAGCGTGGACGTACACCATTCACGGTAAAACACTGGCGCGCCATCCCCGCTATCCCAATCACGGCTTTTAAAGATCTCACGCTGAGTTGCCATGCCACGGATGACGTGGAGGCGATATTTATGACCAGTGGCACCACTGGCACGGTGAAAGGGCGCAGTTATCATCCCACGCTGGATGTATGGAAATGCTCCATGACGCTCAATTTCCGCCAGCGATTTATGGCAGGCCGGGAACGTATCCGCATGGGCGTCTTATTCCCCGATAGCAGCGCATTGCCGAACTCCTCACTGGCGCATTACCTGACGCTGGCAAAACACACCTTCGGCACACCCGACAGTGCAGTGATGTTGAATGACAGTGGCATTGACTGGGCGCGTTTGTTTGCCGCACTCGATCAGGCCGAGATCTGCGGTGAGCCTTATGCTCTGCTGGGGGCCAGCTACAGCTTTGTGCATCTGATGGATGAGTTGCAACGTCAGGGGCGCTGTTTTTCCTTGCCCGAGGGCAGCCGGATACTCGACACCGGCGGATTTAAAGGGCAGTCACGCGAGGTCGAAGCCGACGATTTTTACAACGCGCTGACCAAAGCGTTGGGCGTACCGCGTGAACAGTGCATCAACATGTATGGCATGACTGAACTCAGCAGCCAGTTTTATGACAACGGCAATGTTGAATGCCCGTCGGTAAAATCAGGCCCGCACTGGATCCGTACGCGGGTGGTCAATCCACTTACGGGTGAGGATGTGCCCGAGGGGGAAATCGGGGTGCTGGTGCATCACGATCTGGCCCATTTCAATTCGGTGTCGGCTCTTCTGACTGAAGATGCAGGCGTTGCCGTAGCAGGCGGTTTCCAGTTACTGGGGCGGGTGACGGGCGCGGATGCAAAAGGGTGTTCACTGGCGATGGCCGAATTTCTCGCAGCCACGCAAGGTGCCCTGTGAAAGAGAGCGCGGGTTACCTGCCGAGCGGCTTCACATCGTCCGAGGTGCAGTGGCATACGCTGAGCTTCACCCATCATGGTAAACAGCTGGATGTCGCCGTGCCGGATCTCAACGCGGCGCAAATCGAGAAGTTGAGCGGTCATATCCGCCGCCATGCGCGTGACTATCTGAGCACACTTAGTGTGACCAGGATTGTAGCCATCGTAGGTGAAGCGATTTCGCGTCTGCTGGACCGCAACCATCCACTGCGTAGCAAAGCGGAAGCGTTACTGCCCATCGTCACCGGTTTTGATGCCGAGATGATCCGCTCCGGGCTGACTGGCTATCTCAAAACCTTTCGCCAGCCTCAGTTGAAACGGTTCCTGGCAGAGGACTTTACCGATCCGCAAATACTGGATGATTTCCAGCCGCGCCCCAGCGGTGGCTTTGCGCGCGCGTTTGGACCTGAATTATTGCTGCATATCTGGGCAGGTAATGTGCCGGGGTTGCCGCTGTGGAGTTTGATTTGCGGTTTGCTGGTCAAAGCGGGCACGGTCGGCAAACTGCCCGGCGCAGAGCCGATGATGGCGGGATGGTTTGCCCAACTGCTGGCCGACATCGACCCGCAATTGGGTGAGTGCCTGGCGGTGGTGTGGTGGAAGGGCGGCGACAGCACGGCAGAAGCAGCGTGGTTCCAGCAGCCCGATGTGGTAATGGCTTACGGCGGCAATCCAACGCTTAGAGCGATTCAGCAGCAGCTTCCGGTCACCATCCGTTTTCTGCCGCACGGCCACAAAATCAGCATTGGCTTGGTGGCGCGGTCGGCGCTGGATGTGCGGCAGGGCACGGAACTGGCGCGCCGCGCCGCATTCGACATGATGCGCTATGACCAGGCCGGATGTTATTCACCGCAAATGCTCTTTGTGGAGCGCGGTGGACGCGTCTCACCGCAGGAGTTTGCTGCTTATCTCGCCCATGAGTTGCAGGTTCTGGCACGTAAATATCCACGTCGAATACTTTCGCAGGCTGAGGCCCATCACTTCGCCACTTGGCGCAGCACCGAAGAGATCCGCGCATTGCAGGGCGATCGCACCTTGTATGGCGAAGCAACCGATAGCTGGGCTGTGGTGTGTGTGGATGTAGGTGAAGCGCTCTCACCCACGGCGCTTGGGCGAACGTTGAAAGTGATTGCCGTGGATGACATTGAAGACGCGATTCCACTGATTGCCCGGCAAAAAATCTATTTGCAGACGGCTGCAGTGGCGGCTGAACCGGATGCACTGTTTCGCTTGTCTTCGCGACTGGGGAAAGTGGGCGTAACGCGTATCACCGCCTTTGGTGCAATGACGTCGCCCGCAGCAGGCTGGCACCACGATGGGCGCTTTAGCCTGCTGGATCTTGTCACCATGACCGAAATTGAACACGCAGCGGAACAGGCGGCAGAAAAATTCGCGCCTTACGCTGACTGAAGGTGTTTTTCTACAGGAGGTAATCTATGAAATTTGCTGATCGCACGGTTTTGGTCACGGGCGCCAGCCGAGGCATTGGTGCGGCAATCGCCAAAGCCTTTGCCGCTGAGGGCGCGCTGGTGGTGGTGAATTACCTACACAGTGAGGAGGCCGCAGCCGAAGTGGTAAAAAGCTGTGAAGCCTTGGGCGGTGCGGCTGTGGCGATCCGTGCGGATGTGACGTCACCTGAGCAGGTGGCGGCGATGATGGAGAAAATCGTCAATACCACGGGGCGTCTGGATGCGGTGATCAATAATGCGTTTGCTCCTTATGTGTTTGATACCGACAATCGCCAGCGCTTTTGGGAAACCTCATGGCAGGGCTACCAGAGCCAGTTTGAGGGTGCAGTCGGGGCGGCCTATAACGTCTGCCAGGCCGCATTGCCACTTATGCGTGCGCGGGCACGCGGCAGCATCGTCAACCTGTCGAGCGATCTGGTTGCCCGTCCTTCGGTGCCGTACCACGACTATGTGACAGCCAAATCCGCCTTGATCGGGTTCAGCCGTTCGTTGGCCGCAGAGTTGGGGCCGCTCGGCATTCGCGTCAACTGTGTCGCACCGGGTTTGGTATATCCGACCGATGCCAGCCGCGCGACGCGGGAAGAGGTACGCGATTTTATCACCGCCCAAACGCCACTGCGCCGTATTGCCGAACCGGGTGATGTCGCCGGTCCGGTGCTGTTTTTAGCCTCGGACTGGAGCGAGTTTGTCACCGGGCAGACATTGTATGTAGATGGCGGGTTGGTGATGGGGTGAGACTGGCGTAGGGCGACCGTATGGTCGCCTTGCTGAGATCAGTAACTCTCCGGCACCATCATGCTCTCCGGAACCGGATGGCGCGCATAATCGGCATGATGAATACGAGAAGGCAGCGAAATGTGTTCGCCTTCGGCCGCTTCATACGGCACCTGCTGCAATAGGTGGCGGATGCAGTTCAGCCGGGCTTTTTTCTTATCCACACCTTTTACCACCCACCAGCGCGCTTCCTCAATGTTAGTACGCTCCAGCATCATCTCTTTGGCGGCGGTGTAATCCTCCCAGCGACGACGACTCTCCAGATCCATTGGACTCAGTTTCCACTGTTTTAATGGATCGTGAATACGGCTGAGGAAGCGCATCTCCTGCTCCTCATCCGTAATTGAAATCCAGTATTTGACGATTTGAATACCGCTGCGCACCAGCATGCGCTCAAATTCTGGCGCGCTGTGATAGAACTCTTCTACTTCGCTCTCGCTGCAAAACCCCATCACCTTTTCAACACCCGCACGGTTGTACCAGCTGCGATCGAACAGCACGATTTCACCGGCCGACGGCAAGTGCGACACGTAACGCTGAAAATACCATTGCGTTTTCTCTCGTTCGTTCGGGGCGGGAAGGGCGGCCACACGGCAGTAGCGCGGGTTGAGGCGCTGCATAATGCGCTTGATCACCCCACCTTTGCCAGCCGCATCGCGGCCTTCAAAAATCACTACCAAACGATGACCCGTACGGATGACCCAGTTTTGCAGTTTCACCAGTTCACCCTGCAAATGCAGCAGCTCGGTAAAATAGCGGCGTCGCCAGGCTATCTCTTGCGGATCATTATTAGCCGCAAGGCCAAACTCCATTAACTCCAGCTCCAGTGACTCTTCGTAGCTGTCGTAGCACTCCTGTAAAAAACGCGCGTCAATATTATCGTTATGGTTTATTTCGTGTGCAGACATTGTCTTATCCCTGTCAAAATGCGCGTTACAGTGACGTCATTATCCAATAGAGCGCGGCAGAGAGCAGCGCGGCGGCAGGCAGTGTGAGCACCCAAGCCAGCACCATATTGCGCAGTGTGCCGAACTGTAATCCGCTGCGATTCGCCGCCATGGTGCCCGCGATGCCAGAAGAGAGTACGTGGGTCGTTGATACCGGCAATCCAAACGCATCAGCTGCGCCAATAGTGCCCATCGCCACCATCTGAGCACTGATGCCCTGCGCATAGTTGAGTTGGCTTTTGCCAATCTTCTCTCCAAGCGTCGTGACAATACGACGCCAGCCCACCATAGTGCCCAGTCCCAGAGCGATCGCCACGGCGACTTTCACCCAGGTCGGGATAAATTGCGTGGCGCCGTTCAGGGTGATTTTCAGCGCCTGAAGGTTTTGCTGTGTTGCGACGGGTATAACCAGGGTGTGATCGGCTTGCAGTTGCTTGATGGTTTCGGCCGCCAGATACATCTGATTACGCACCTCGGGTTTCTGTTCTGCCGGGATTGATTGCAACGCGCCGAAGTGCTTCAGCGTCGCGCCAATATTCCCACTGACCTGCGCCAGTGCAGCAATCACCTTGGCATCACGCTCACCGGTGCGCAGGAAGGTGGTCAACACTTCTTCAGGTTGAGCCGGAACGGCGACCGATGTGTATTGCATTAACTGTGCCTGGCTGTTTTCCGCAAGGGTAATCAGCTGCGGAATATCAGATGGAGGCAGAGTACGATTTAGAGAGTAAGTGACGGGCAAGGCAGCCACCAGAATCAGCATCATCAATCCCATGCCTTTCTGACCATCGTTTGAACCATGTGCAAAGGAGACGCCGGTGCAGGAGAGCACCATCAGTCCACGGATCCACATCGGCGGTGCGCCTTCTTGCTGACTGGTGCTATACAGCGCTGGCTTTTTTACCATGCGCTTCATCAGAACCAGTAGCAGAGCAGCACAGACGAAGCCGACAATCGGGGAAAGAATCAAGGCATTGCCAATATTCATCGCCTGTCCCCAATTCACGCCGCTCAGTGCGCTACGTCCATGCATCACCGCATTCGCTATACCCACGCCAATAATCGCGCCAATCAAGGTATGTGAGGAGGAGGCGGGCAGACCTAACCACCATGTGGCGAGGTTCCAGATAATCGCGGAGAACAATAGCGCGTAGATCATCACAAAGCTTTCACTGCTGCCGGCTTGCATAACCAGTTCAATCGGCAGTAGGGAAATAATGCCGAAGGCCACCGCACCAGAGGAGCATAAAACGCCGAGGAAATTGAATATTCCTGACCACACCACTGCGACCGTCGGCGAGAGAGAGCGGGTATAAATCACCGTAGCAACAGCGTTAGCCGTATCGTGGAAACCATTGACGAACTCAAAACCCAAGGCTGCCAATAGGGCAATACCCAGCAGAATCAGCGGCAGCGAACTGCTGAATGCTGCTCCGGTTTGCTGAATATCGCCGAGGAGTTGGCTGGCAGCAAATAGCACGCCAGCCAGCAACACCATGCAAAAAAAGAAAAGTGGTTTTTTACTATTTTGGGTAGGGCGAGGGAGAGCAGAAGACAAGGGTGTAGCGGCAACATGTAAAGCTTGAGGCGTAACGTAATCGCTCATTAGTGAAAATTTCCTATAGATCGCTAAAGCAGCATAAGCACAACGCTTTGTGTGGCTAACATATAGAAAATTTATGAAAGTTTTATGACAGGACTGTCAAAAAATAGTCATATAAATGAAATTTTTGAGAGGTTGAAATTTAGAGTTATAATATAAATAGTTGAATGTAAAAGTATTTCTATTATTTTTCTAAGGGGCGACGATCTCGCCCTTGTTTTATTTTTGACATTTTTTTGTCATATAACGCAAGAACTGATTACCATTAATTATATTTTCAGCAGTAAATTATTATCTTGCTTATTTGCCTCAGCCCTATTGGTTGCGCGGCGATGAACAGGGGTGCCACGCTACAGGACGATTACCGACGCCTTTCCAGTTCATCCATCAGCCAGGCTTTGCTGATGGGGCCTTGACTCACCTTTTGGATCATTGCGCTCTCAGCGTAGTTCAGCAGCCATTCACCCATTTCAGCCATCCCGGCCTCGTAAGAGCCATGGACCTCAATGAACTTCTCCGACAGGACCAGCAACTCCATGCGTAGCGCGTTGCTGCGCGTCATAAATTCCATATAGCCTTCGCGGTCGGTTTCATAATCGGGAATCTTTGAAAGCACGGTTGCATCCTCTGCACGCCAATAAAGAGCGCCAGTGTAAACCTCCATCGCCCCGCTATGCAGAATAATTATGCGAATTGATTGAATATCTGAACATAACCTTCATGAGCGGCTGAAAACCACGCGCCGGTCTCTAAAGCGGGCTATCTTTGTTCGTGTTGAAGTTTTGGCATCAATCCAGATTTTCTGCAGTCACAATGCGCAGTTCCACGCGCCCGTCTTGATACAGGTCGGGAATAAACCCCTGTTCAAGATAGCGAATGAGCAGATCGGTCGCCAACACGGCATGTTGGCGTGCATTCTGATCTAATGTGTAGGCGAGGGCGCCAGTTTGCAGAAGCTGCCGGGTCACATCATACAGTTCGTGAGTGATATAACAGCAGCGCCTGGTTAACTGATGCTGATGCAATACGGCACTGATATCGCTGTTATTATCGCCTGAATTATATAATCCCACGACATTATCGGATTGATGTAATGCCTGATTGAGCAGAGCACGTATTTTATGCCGCTCATCTTCACCGGCCAACACTTCGCGTAAACGCAACCAAGGGGCACGTTGTGTTATGGCATCACGAAAGCCGGAAATACGTTGGATATGGGCACTAAAATCAAAACGGCCGCTGACCATGATGACGTCGCCTGCATTTGGCATGGTTTGGCTCATTAATAAACCGGCGGTGCGCCCCGCCTGATACTGATTTATTCCAACATGACAGAATCGATGAGAATCGGCTAAGTCGGAAACCAGCGAAATCACAGGAACACCTCTATCCTTGCAATACGCCAATGCTTCATGAATAACCGGATAGTCATGACCATAAACAATAATACCGTCCCGCAATTCACTGCTTTTTTTTATCTTTTCGGCGAGTTTATCGGGTGGGTTTTCGCTCACCAGAGTACGGAATAATTTAATTTTTCGGTAGCCAAGACGGTCGGCGATGTTGGCAAACTCATCCGCCAGTTGTTGAAAAAACCAGGTACCATTACTGCTGAGGAATACCTCTATTTGCCATGGATGCTGGGTATCATCGGGCAATAAACGCTGTAAGCCCGCCTGCCGTGCTGCGCGCAACACCTTGCGCACCGTCTCAGGACGAACACCGCCACGCTCATTCAGCACGCGATCCACTGTGGCAATCCCTACCCCGGCCAGTTCAGCAACCTTTATCAGGGTGAGCTTTTTCATTTTAAGTCAGTGCCCCAGCAAGATGTCTAATATTTAAACCACACTCAGTGCGTTTCGCATCACAGTATGGCGTTTGCGTGTGCCGTATTATGCGTAACTGCTCGTCGCTGGCAAGATGTTAATTGTTGCGAGGCGAAACGATACTCTACCGCTTCTCAGTGGATGGATGATGAAAATAAATGATGGGAAACCATCAATAAAAACCTTTTAAAGCGCAGGGGGAGTCATTACTCTTTGCTGCGTTGTTAAGATTTAATTAATTCCGTGATTTGAATGTAAAAACTTACCTCGTTGTTAATCTAATAAAAGCCCACTGGGCAACGTCCTAATTAATCCATTAATCCTTATTGATATGGCTCAATGCCAGGCACAAATACGTCTGATATTTGGCCCGGTTTGCAATGTGAAAGCAGGGAAAATATGAAACGCAGAGAATTCCTCACCTCCATGACCGCATTGGGCGTGGCTTCCTCGATCCCGACGCTGACTAAGGCTGAAGAGGTCAATGGCGGTCAGCCTTGGGAACCCGGCAAAGTCCAGACGCCACCCGCACCACCCCGCAAAGGCGGCCTGCAATATCTTACTCAACATGAATTCGACACCGTTGGTGCTATTGCCGAACGTTTTATTCCGGCCGATGAAACCAGCCTCAGTGGCAGAGAGGCCGGCTGTGCCATCTTTATCGACCGTCAGCTAGCGGGTGATTACGGCAATGCGGTCGCGATCTATCGTTTGGGTAAGTTTGTCAAAGGTACGCCAGAACAAGGGCCGCAATCTCCGCTGACGCCTGCGCAACGCTATCGCCTTGGCATTGCCGCACTGGACAACGCTATGCAGCAACACTATGGCAAAAACTTTCTGTCGCTGAGTGGCGAACAGCAGGATCAGGTACTGACCGCCATGGAGAACAACAGCCTTAATTTGGGTGAAGAGGTGGAAACCAAGGTGTTCTTTGAATTGCTGCTACAGAACGTGCGTGAAGGTTTCCTCGCTGACCCGATTTACGGCGGCAACAAAGACATGACCAGTTGGAAAATGATTGGCTTCCCCGGCGCGCGTTACGATTTCCGTGACCTGATACCGAAAAAAGGGCAAAAGCTCAACATCATCCCAACCAGCCTGATTGATAACACCCTTTAATTTTCGCCTTAGCTGAGCAATAAAAACATGAATAACGTCCGTCCAAAAGCTGATGTCGCCATTGTCGGCCTGGGTTGGTGTGGCTCTTTGATTGCCGAAGAGTTGACGCGCGCCGGTCTGAATGTCGTTGCCATTGAACGTGGCCCATGGTTTGAAACCGCCACTGATTTTCCGCCGTCGGTCGATACCGATGAACTGCGCTGGGATACGCGTCGCAGCATGCTGCTGCCCCCCGCCGTTGAAACCACCACTTTCCGAAACAACACTACGCAGACCGCTCTCCCTACCCGTGAGTGGAACCTGAATGAGCTGGGTTACAACGTAGGGGGTTCCGGTACGCACTGGGCGGGCATGGCATGGCGTTTCACCCCCTTTGATTTTGAGCCTTACACCCAGACAATAAAGCGATATGGCAAGCAGCAGATCGCCAAAGGTGTGATCCTGCAGGACTGGGGGGTGACCTATGACGAGCTGGAGCCTTTCTACGACCGCTTCGAGAAAATTGCGGGGGTGTCGGGCAAAGCAGGTAAGTTAAACGGCGAAACTGTGCCTGGCGGCAACCCGTTTGAGGGAAATCGCAGCAGCGAGTACCCCTTACCCGCGCTGGAAAGCATGCGTCTGACCGATATCTTCGCGGAAGGTGCGAAGAAGATAGGTCTCAATCCCTTTATGGTGCCCGCGGGCCAGGCGTCACGCGCCTATGTTAATCCGCTTGGTGTTCGCATGGGTCCTTGCACCTATTGCGGTTACTGCCTTTATTACGGCTGCGGTAACTTTTCCAAATCCAGTCCGAACGCCTGCGTAATCCCGGCGTTGATGCAGCGTGAGAATTTCACCGTATTAACGGATTCTGCCGTTGTCCGTGTGAATAAAGCTGAAGATGGTCAAACCGCGACCGGGGTGACCTATCTCGATAAAAACAAAAAAGAGTGGGTACAGCCTGCAGATATCGTCATCTTGTCTGCATTCCAGATGCAAAACGTACGACTGTTGCTGCTGTCGAAAATTGGGGTGCCTTACAATCCGGTGACCAAAACGGGGGTAGTGGGACGTGCCTATAGCTTCCAGACCGTCTCTGGCGCAGCGATCCACTTTAAAGATGAGAACCTGAACCAGTACATCGGCGCCGGTGCGCTCTCAACTCAGGTTGATGACTGGAATGGCGACAACTTTGACCATACTGGTCTTGGCTTTATCGGTGGTGCAGGCATTCTGGTGGTTGCGCGCGGGGCGCGTCCGATTGGTAACGCAGATGCACTGCCGCCAGGCTCTCCACGTTGGGGTAAAGACTGGAAGAAGGCCTATACCCACGCTTTCCAGAACACCACTTTTATATTCGGCCAAGGCACTAGCTACTCACACGAAGATTATTATCTCGACCTCGATCCGGAATACAAAGATGACAATGGCAATGCCTTGCTGCGCGTCACCTTTGACTATAACGATAACGACCGCAAATCAGCGAAATTTATCGAGGAGAAAAGCGTCGAGATAGGTAAAGCGATGGGGGCAGAGCTGGTGCTAGGCACAAACTCTGCCACCGGCGCGTACTCGCCTTACAACTTCGCCAGCGACCACACCATTGGTGGTGCGGTGATGGGAACCGATCCGAAAACGTCAGTGCTCAACCGCTACCAGCAGTGCTGGGATACCCACAACGTGTTTGTGCTTGGGGCCTCTTCATTCCCCAACAATGCCGGATATAACCCGACCGGCACGATTGGGGCACTGAGCTTGTGGACGGCGAAAGCCATTATTGAGCAATACCTGAAAAATCCAGGTCCGTTGGTAAAGGTGTGAGATGAAAAAGACCAAACTGATTGCGGGTGTGGCGGTGGTCGCTGCGGCTGTCGCAGCGGGTATGCTGTGGATCAACGGCGATACCTCAGCGGATAACGTCGCCAGCGACAAGATATTGACCAGCCAGCCGCCCACGGCAGCAGATAGTGCCGCTATTGAACGTGGACGCTACGTCGCCATCGCCAGCGACTGTACCGCTTGCCATACCATGCCGGAGAGCAAGTTGCCATTGGCTGGGGGTTATAAGATAAGCACCCCGTTTGGTGGCATTTATGCCAGCAACATTACGCCGGATACCGAAACCGGGATCGGCAGCTGGACAGAACGTGATTTCTTCCGCGCGGTGCGTCACGGTAAAGGTAAAGAGGGCGAACATCTTTATCCTGCCATGCCATACAACGCTTACGTGAAGCTGACCGATCAGGATATGCATGATCTGTGGATGTATATGCGTTCGGTGAAGCCAATCCATTATCAGGTGCCGGAAACGAATCTGGGCTTCCCGTATAACATTCGTCTGGCCATGATGGGCTGGAACCTGCTGTTCTTTAAAAACGCGGGATTCCAGGTGGATAACAGCCAGTCGGCGCAATGGAATCGCGGTGCGTATCTGGTGGAAGGGCCAGAACACTGCGCAGCCTGCCATACGGCGAAAAACCTGATTGGTGGCGACAGTAGCGATTATCTGCAGGGCGGCAATCTGGGCGAGTGGCATGCGCCTGATATCACGCCTAATCCACATACCGGCATCGGTAGCTGGACCGAGCAACAGGTGGTGGACTACCTCAAGCTCGGCAGTAACCACGTTGCGGTTGCGTCAGGCCCTATGGCTGAAGCGGTGACCAACTCAACGCAACACCTGACGGATGATGATCTCAAAGCGATCGCGGTATATCTGAAACAGGTGCCAGCATCTACCACCTCATTGCCTCAGCCACTCTCGCTGGATAATGCGCAGATGAAGATGGGGGAGAATGTCTACTCGGCCAACTGTACTGCCTGTCACAACAGCGACGGTAAAGGGATCCCCAATCTTGCGGCGAGCCTGGCAGGCAATCCTGGCCTGTTAGCCGATGACGCTTCTTCCATTATCACTACGGTGTTGCAGGGTGGGCGCGGCGCTGTGACGGCCGGTAACCCCACCAGTGGTGCGATGCCATCCTTCGCCTGGAAGCTCTCTGACGAGCAGGTGGCGGCGGCAGCGACGTATTTACGCAATAGCTGGGGGAACGCAGCTAAACCGGTGAGCGTTGAAGAGGTTGCCAAAGCACGTGCTCAACTGGCACTCCCGGAGCAGATGGCATCACACTGAGTGAGTTAACTGATAAAGGCTGCCATCTCTCTGGAGGTGGCAGCCTTTTTTGTTGGCTGCAGGGGAGTGCTGTTCTGCTGATTTTACTTTTGCAGTTTAGTAATTATTTAAACTACCGACACTGTAATTACCTTTAAGGTGTACAGTTTGTTGGTGTCTGTACAAATATGTTGGTTAATTATTGATTGCTTATTTAATCAGGAATTTTAAATAATCATTAATAAATAAAGAGAAAATCATTAATAAGCGAAGCGGTAATTAGTGAGAAATCGATCAAGAAATGATCGATTTTTTGATGGGTTCGATGGGAATAACTCTCCTGGCGAAGCTAATCTTGCACTTAAGCGAAGCGCTAATACACGACAGGAGAGTGTTGTGAAGAAGGTTAGCCAGACTAACCCTGTATTATCTCAGATAGCGTGTTATTTACGGCGGCTGATCTTTCCTCCTTTCCTGCCGGCCTCTACGGCACGGTTAGGATCATTTTTAAAATTGCCGCCGCTCACCTGGCCTCCCTTGCGGCCTGCTTCAGCTGCGCGTTCCTTATCCTCGGCGAAGTTCCCTGTGCCCCCACGACGTTGCGTCTTTTTCTCTTCCTCTTCAGGATGCTTGTTAGGGTCCGTCATGCGTTCTCCTCGTTATATTCATACCAACGTAAAGCAAAAATAAATGTAGTGTTGTTTTTACCATAATCAAGCCAGGATTAATCTTAAGTTTTAATATCTCGGGTTTTGTTGTTTAACTATGAGTCAATTAAAGCCTGTTTTTGATGTGCGAGATTAAGATAAATTATTGTTATCTCATTTCATAGTGCTAGTAAAGTAAGTTGTAGGGGAATATAAGCGAAGCGGTAGCTTGTCTGTTATTAATCACATAAGTAAAGCAGCTTGAGTTCGCTGGTGTGTTTACTTGTCCTCCATAGGTTAATAGGGGAGCCTACTAAGGCAGTCTTATCGCTTCGCTAAATGGGAGAAATAATTTATGCCATTCAGCAAATGCAGAAGAAGATGTCGAACGTGGTGAACATGAAAGAAGTGTTGTCACAAATTAACCAGGCCAGCACTGAACAGGCTGACGGTATCAGCCAGATTAATACCGCGATCAGCCAAATCGACATCACAACTCAGCAGAATGCCTCTCTGGTCGAGCAGTCGCTGGCAGCTTCGGCCATGTTGAGCGAGCAAGCAGCCAATATGGTGCAAAGCGTCAGCGATTTTACTCTGCGAAACACGTGATCTTGCCGTAATGCTTGTCCGTTAAGCGACTGACGATAACGCCGTCTGGGGCCGCACCGGGGCTGGCGGTCCTCGCGCCGCTACGCGGTGCCTTCACTTCACTCGTCTGCCTTACGGACCGGTGCCGATGGAACATCCATGTTCCAGCGCCACCTTTCGCCCGCGTCCTGCGGGCTCTCCTGGCATACTCGCTCAGCTCAGCGCTGCGAAATGCCAGCCCCGGTGCGGCAGTAGTGGCGGCAGAGCCCGCACAGAAAAGAAAGGCCACTTATCAATACGCACCAACATACCTATCCACTTCTCTGCTTGAATGGGCCGCATTATGCCCTTGCCGCGATAACTGAAGATCTTGAGTCGATAGCCGATAATGCCTGATGCTGCATGGAGCAGCATAATTAAGGGAAATAATAATGAAAAAGGTGTTGTTAGCTTTAGCCGTTCTAACGTTGGTGGGATGTGCCAGACCTTATGGATCAGCGGATACCATCATTAATCAGCAACTGGTGACACCGGATGCCAGTAAGAAACAAACACCAGTTACCGTCACGCGCTTAAAACAATTTATTGGCAGTGCCAGCGGCGGGACATGCAAATTTGTCGTGAATGTAGATGGTCACGATGTCGCGATGCTGCGTCAAAATCAGTTCGTCACTACCTATCTGGAAAATGGTTTGCACAAATTACGCGTCAGCAATGACTGTTCCGTGATGAGCCTGGGCATGCGCAAATCACTCGACATCATTGCAGATGGCACGCCACAGGAATACGCCACCGAAGTTGGGTTCTGGGGCCAGTATCGCATGTGGCGCACTCAATAAGTCACAAGTCGATCACCAGGTTCGCTGACTTACTGCGTGAGCAGCACAATGCAATGTACTGCTCAGCGCCGGATTTTTCGGCGTCAGACTGAACGGTATCGCGGTGATCGATCTCGCCTTCAGTGACACGCGTCAGGCACGCGCCGCACATGCCCATTTCACACGAGAGCGGCACATCGACACCGTTTTCCAGCAGCACACGGGCGATGGTTTGATCGGGAGAAACAATGCATTGCTGCCCGGTACGGGCAATCGTGACAGTGAAACCTTCATCAATAGCCATTGATGTGGGAAGCGCGGGCTTAAACGCTTCGGTGTGAATGTTCTCACTGCGCCAGCCGCGAGCCGCGGCCTGCTGCGTAACCTGCTTCATGAACTCTTGCGGACCGCACAAATAGAGATGGGTATCCTCCGCGATCGTCAGCAACTCGGCGGGAAGGTGGTCGCGTGGACTGTGGCCTTCACTGCTGTACCAGATTTCACAAAAGCCGTGCGCAAAGGACTTTGATAGCTGCGCCAGAAAGGCTTCATCGCCACGCTGTTTCACATAGTAGTGCAATACAAAGGGCACGCCAGACAACTCCAGCGCTTCCGCCATGGCATACAACGGCGTGATACCAATACCGGCGGCCATCAAAATCACTTTGCCTGCGGGTTGCAGGGGAAACAGATTGCGGGGTACCGAGATACTCAGCACCTGCCCCGGCCTCAGCGAGTCATGCACGTAACGCGATCCACCACGTGACTGACGATCGCGCGCAATACAGATTTGATAATGGCTGCGTATGCGGCTTTGACCGGTCAGCGAGTATTGACGAACCAAACCATCACGTAAATGAACATCAATATGTGCACCCGGCTGCCATTCGGGCAGTGGCTGACCATTTTCCGCGACCAGATTGACGCTCAGGTTATGACGACCCTGACGGTAGATACCATCCACTATAACCTTCAATTCTGTTTTCATGGCCGCCTCCACTACACCAGAAAGAATTCACCAAAGCCCATGCGTTTCAGGCCACGACGATAGGCGATGGAACTGCGGTCTGCCGGAATGTGCGCTTCCAGCGCCAGATCCAGTGGCAAACGTTCCGGTTTTTGCGTTTCGACCATCAAACGGTCTTCTTCAAACACCTTTAGATTGAAGGCGTGCACGTCTTCCACTGGCACGTGCAGATCGAAATTACGCGCGATGGGGGCAAACATCCGTGTTTTCCGGGCAGATACCGGAGAAGCCGCATTCATGATCACCAACCGTGATTCACCGGGAAAATGGATGGTGAGTGTGGCGGTAAAGGGCAGATGCATTTCAAAATGACGCAACCATTCAAACCCTTCAGGGGCTTGCTGCGGACTGTCGGCGGCGAAGTTGCTCACAGAGCTCCAGTAATCCACGGCAAAACCGGTGTCGGTTTCAACGGGGTTGTAAGCCGGCACGATCTGATTATTGGGATCGGCAAAGGTTTCAGTGTGCACCCACGCAAAATGTGCCACATCCAGGAAACCTTCCACCTGACGACCAGCGAACCCATCTACTTCAAAACCGGGGCAGTTAATCTGCTGAAAACCGACGTCATCCCAGTGAGGCATACTCGGCAAAGGTGACGGATTATCCGCATCGGGCGCGATGCACACCCAGATCAACCCGAAGCGCTCTTCAACTTGATAACTGATCAAATTGAGCTTGGCAGGAATCGGTTGGCCTGGACTGGAGGGAATGCGATTGCAACGCCCATCTTCACCAAAGCGCAAGCCGTGATAAGGGCAAACCACGCCCTCTTCATCATGAAAGCCGAGTGTTAATGGAACGCCGCGATGCGGGCAGACGTCCCGCGCGACCACGACTTTGCCATGAATCCGATAGACCACTAATTGTTCGTCCAGCAGGACAGCTTTACCCGGCGCGCCAGTGATATCGCAAGAACGCGCCACAGGGTGCCACTGACGCGCCAGGCGCAGCCAGTCATCGGGCTCGAACGTACAGTGTGCAGGAGGAGTCGGTGTATGCATGGTGATGTTCCTGTTTGTGGCTCACAAAAGGCCTTGCTGAAAGACTTCATTTTTGTCAGGACATTGTGAATAATTAGCCCTGTACAAATCCATCAGCAAGAATTCACTAAACTGTTGCAAAAATCAGTACAGGTGACGCATGAGTCCGTTTTCACGTTTTTCAATCTATTTTGCGGAAGTCGCGCGCAGTGGAAGTTTGCGTAAGGCCGCTGAGAAACTGCATGTCTCGGCATCGGCGATTAACCGACAGATATTGCAGGCCGAGGAGAGCTTTGGCACGCCGCTGTTTGAACGCTTGCCAGAAGGGCTGCGCATGACTACTGCCGGAGAGTTGCTGTACGATGATGTGATGCGCTGGCAGCGGGAATTTCGCGTTACGCGGCAACGCTTCGACGATATTCAGGGTTTAAAACGCGGCAATGTCAGCGCGGGTTTGGTGCAATCACTGACCAAAGGACCGGTAGCAGATGCGTTCGGTGACATTGCACGTGAGCACCAGTGGCTCCGGCTTGAACTCACCGTGGATAACAGCCATGCCATTAGTCAATTGATCCGCCAGTCGGCGATCGATTTTGGTCTCATTCTCGACCCGGCGGGGCAGAGTGGGTTGGATGTGCTGGCGTTTGCCGAACTGGAGATGGGCATAGTGATGGCACCTTCCCATCCGCTGAGCAAACAAGGTTCGCTGTCACTAAGCCAGCTGAGCACGGAACGTCACATCATTCCCGGTGATTCACTGGTGGTGCATGAGCGTGTGGCGGCGTTGTACCGAAAACAGGGCATGGCACCGGATAACAGTATCGCCTGCAATGATATTCGGTTGATTCGAAGTTTGGTGGCGCAGGGCACGGGGGTATGCGTGCTGAGTTTGTTGGATGTGATGACGGAAGTACAAGAGAAGCAGCTCTGTTTTGTGCCGCTTAAAAACAGCGTGATGCGCCCGCTGACGCTGGCACTCTGTACTGCGCCGTCGCGTCAGTTGTCACGGGCGGCGCAGAACGTGATTCAGCGCATCACGCTGGTTATTGATCAGATGGGGCGTTAAGCGTCAGTGGCCTGCTTCGGGAACTTATTACGCAATTTTTGCAGCTTTGCCGGAATGTTAATCATGCAGAAGGCGTTTTCTTGACCCTCTTTTTCCCAGAAATTCTGGTGATAATCTTCCGCCGCATACCACTCTGCCAAGGGTTCCAGGCGCGTCACCAGCGGTTTCCCGAGTTCGGCTGCTGCGCGGGCAATGCCTTGTTCTGCGGCGATGCGCTGCGCATCGCTGGTGGGGAACAAGGAGGAACGATACCGGGAGCGGACGACGCCATCTTTGATATTTTCCTGCGTCGCGTCATGGGTGGCAAAATGGATATCGAGTAAGTCGTCGTAACTGACAATCGCCGGATCAAATTCGATTTTAACCGCTTCCGCATGACCGGTGGTGTCACTGTAAACCTGGTCATAAGTCGGCGAAGGCAGATGGCCACCGATATAACCACTCTCCACGCTTAACACGCCATCAATGGACTGGAAAATCGCTTCGGTACACCAAAAACAGCCGCCGGCAAAAATAGCTTGTTCACGCATTAGCTTGAATCCCTGAACGCAGAAAATAATGGTGCGCATCTTACAAGAACACAGCGGGTAATTGTAGACGCGTCACTGTTAGCAAAGGCTTTTAAATTGCCGCGTAATCGCCTGTTCCCTCTGGCCAAGGGGTTAACAAATCAAACCCCGTTTCGGTGACAGCGACGGTGTGTTCCCACTGTGCAGACAACGAACGATCTTTGGTCACCACCGTCCAGCCATCAGACAGCACGCTGGTGCCCGCTTTGCCTGCGTTAATCATCGGTTCGATGGTGAAAATCATGCCTGCTTTCAGTTCGAGGCCGGTGCCCGGTGTACCATAGTGCAGAATTTGTGGTTCATCATGATAAACCTGACCGACACCGTGACCGCAATATTCACGAACCACCGAGAAGCCGGCTTTCTCCGCCACTTGCTGAATGGCGGCACCAATATCACCCAGCGTGGCACCGGGTTTCACCACCTTAATGCCCGCCACCATCGATTCGTAGGTGATTTCGACCAGGCGTTTCGCGCGAACGGAGGGCTCACCGACGTAATACATGCGGCTGGTGTCACCGTACCAACCGTCTTTGATAATGGCGACGTCAATATTTACGATGTCGCCTTGCTTCAGTTTTTTATCGCCAGGAATACCATGACACACCACGTGATTCACCGAGGTACAGGTGGTTCGGGTATAGCCGTGATAGCCAATGTTCGCGGGCACGACTTTCAGCTCATTAACGATATAGTCGTGGCAAATGGCGTCCAGTTCATCGGTGGTTACGCCCGGTTTGACGTGAGGGGTGATAATTTCAAGCACTTTTGCTGCGGCCTGTCCGGCGGCACGTGCCAGTTCGATTTCTGCAGCGGTGTGTATTTTGATGCTCATTGCGCGATTCCTTGCGAAGTGTAAGTAGGCTGGTCGAGCAACTGCGCTAAATCAGCGCCGCCGTCGCGTTCGACGCGCATCAGCAGGCGCGTCAACTCATGATGACTCAGATGGGGATAAAGTTCGGCCAGCATACCGATTTTCATCCAGTGTTCAGCCTGCGCATTGATCGAACGGCTCAGCGCGGTGCTGGCAACGCGGAGATTCTCATGCATCAGGTCCGATATTTTAACGATACCCATTATCCAGTCCGTATATGAAACACATATGTTTTGTATATAGGTTACGTGCATTTTTGCATTGTGCAAAGAAAAAATTGGCAGGAACAACCACGCCGAAGACATGGCAAGGTTAATAGCAAACGGGATGACGAGATTGTCAGGGGAGTTTTATTCGTTAAAAGGGAGAAGCCAGTCCTTGGCCGATAACATCCTAAAGCGCTTTATTCAGACTTCGTTGGAGGACGGCGACTTATTTTGCCTCCTTTCCGACCCGCTTCAACGGCGCGTTCAGGATCGTTTCTGAAGTTGCCTCCGCTGGCTTTGCCTCCTGCTTTGCCCGCTTCTCTCGCACGAGCAGGATCGTTAGCAAAATTCCCTGCACCGCCTCTGTAGCTCTGTTGTTTCATAGGAAGACCTCGTATCAATGTTCCAAGAGATTTGAGGACTAGCTAGTCACGCCATAATTTTAGTGTGTTGCTGCCGCTGCGCCAGTGAGCGGCAACGCAATTTTTGATTTGTAAGCTTTATCGTACAAAAAAAACGTTACTCTCCGATTTAAAAAAAACAGTGTTCACGATTTAATGTTTTTTTTACTCTTCTGATAATCATCATGAATATTTTAAATATCGATGCAAACTATTGGGCTTCGCAGGGATTATCAGCATTGCTGAATGACAAGGGGCATCAGTTACTGGCTTGTGTTTCTATTAGTGAAGCGAAGCAGGTGCTCATATATCAGCATGTTGATGCGTTAATTCTTGAACTCAAAACCGAGGTTGATGATGTAGAGGCCACTTATGTCTTCCTGCGTCTGCTACAGGCGTTGTATCCCCATGTTAACGTGGTGATTTTGACAGAAATAACGGATTCAGCCTTGCTCAACTTTTTTGCTAACGGCCTGTCTTCTGTCATTATTTTGTCTAAAGCCATTGCTTTGAAAAAAATCATTCAGGGTTTAAACCTGTCAGGTGAGGACAACGGGAATATCCGTTTTAGAGGAGGGGATTCTTCATTGTCACCGCAGGAATTCAATATGTTGAAGTGGTTTTCACAATACAGCAGTCAGCGAGAAATCGCGATGCGTCTTAATCTTAACAATAAAACCATCAGTCATTATAAACGCTCCATTTCCTTAAAGTTGCATTGCGGTAATAATGTTCAGTTTCATGATTGTTTGATGAAGTATGGTTTTAATCGGAATATTTTATAACAATCAATCTTTGGTTATGTTCTGTGCTTTTACTGATTGCCGCTCAGTCAGTGAATCCCTACCTGTGAAATAGAAAATGCTGACTCAGAATGTGCGGATACCGCGCTATGCGCGTTGAGCATAAATCCGGATCATTTGCCGTTTAACAGGTCTTTGACGGGGTGAATGTGAGGAGCTGTCCGGTAGGTGAAAAAATGGCAGTGGTGCTGCTGGATGACCATCCAATGATTCGGTTATCTTTGGAGATGGCAGTCAGTAACCAACATGATATGCAGATCGTGGGGAGTTTTGGCCATAGCCGGGACCTGTTGCACTGGTTGCAGCAGCATCAGGTTGATGTGTTGGTGCTGGATTATATTCTTGGGCACGATGAGCTGGATGGTTTATCACTGATTAAAATGATTCTCACGCATCACCCTCATTTAAATATTCTTCTCTACTCCTCTATGGAAAATCTGGCAGTGATACGTGCTGCATTTCAGCGCGGTATAAAAGGCTACCTTTCTAAGAGAGAAGACGCGAAAACCTATTTACAGGCATTGCGTGTGGTGTGTCGTGGGCAGCGCTTTATCCCGGAACACATTGGGGTCGAATTAGCCAAAATCCCAATGCGCAAATGTGATGGAACCGTATTAGATATGCCGGCAGCAGAGAAGAATGATCTTTTGATATCACGACTGGATAGCATGCTTTCTCCACGTGAAGCGGAGGTGATTCGTTGCATTCTTGATGGCATGAGAAATAGCGAAATCGCAGAAAAACTCAAGCGCAGCCGCAAGACCATTAGTGGGCACAAACAAGCAGGAATGAAAAAACTGGGTATCAACAGCGATCTGGAATTGTTTAAATATCGCGATGACCTTTTCTTTTGAAACATCTGCCGCGCACACCGTTAGTCTCATCGAGAAAAAAGCATGTATCCCTGAAGCTTGAGAATTTCCGTTCGCAGGAGGAAAATATCCTCTTTTACCAGGGCCGGGAATTGTCATGCTGATCACTTCTGAGAGCACGCGTACATTTAATACTGATATTCGTCTGGCTTGTACGCTAGCGGCGGTAGCGGGTGCGCTTAATACTGCGGCATTTGAGACGGTGGGTTTTTTCTCCGCCAACATGACCGGCAACGTCTCCTCTCTCTCCGACCATCTGGCAAAAGCAAATTTCCACGTCGGCCTGTTTTTTCTGCTGATAGTGCTGCTGTTTATTGCGGGTTCGTCGGTATCAACGATGATCATTAACTCGGGGCGGAGGCGGAAAATTCAGGGTATTTACGCCATCAATATTCTGCTGGAAGGGGTGGCACTATTAGCACTTGGCGTGGTTGAAAGCTGCTTTCGGTTCAGTGAATCTGGTGTTTTACTGATTTTAAGTCTGAGCTTTCTGATGGGATTGCAAAATGCTGTGGTAACACGCATATCCAACGCACGTGTCCGCACCACCCATGTATCCGGCACGGCAACGGATATTGGCATTGAATTGGCGATGTTGCTGGATGTGTTGCGCCGTAAGGAATCCCCTAAGGACGCACCACTCTACATTGAGCGTCTTAAGCTGCACTTTTTCACCGTGCTGGCCTTTCTCGCCGGTGGTGTGCTCGGTATTTTGCTGCTTCAGGCAATGAGTTATAAGTTCTTAATCGTTATCGGCGTATTACTCACTGCACTGGCGCTATCGGCGTTGCAGCGTGCCGGTTATTTGCTTCACTCCTGAATGAGAGTTGATGTATCTCACATTTTTCAGTGCATTTTTAAAAAACTCCTTGCTACTTTTCATTGTAGCTAAGCAAGATAGCCGGCGTTAAGGATTGTTACTGTTCGGCAGGCAAAACCTGAGGCGCGCCCTCTCTCGATGTGAGAGGGCGCGCCTCAGGTTTTTTTTTGCATGAAATTCGGGGCGTTTTGCAGGAGAAAGAGTGATGCAGTATCAGGAACTGGCAGATGACATCGTCGCAGGTGTGGGTGGCAAAGAGAATATCCTTAGTGTGATGCACTGTGCGACCCGCTTGCGTTTCAAGTTGAAAGAGAGCCAAAAAGCGCACACGGCGACGCTGAAAAACAATCCCGGCGTGATCATGGTGGTGGAAAGTGGCGGTCAGTATCAAGTGGTGATAGGCAACCAGGTGGCAGAAGTATATCGTGCGCTGACTACGCGCTATGCACTGGATAATCAACCTGATGCCGAAGATGACGCACCGCAAAACTTATTTGCCCGCTTTATCGATCTGGTTTCCGGGATCTTTACCCCGTTTATCGGGGTGATGATTGCCACGGGCATCATTAAGGGCCTGCTGGCGCTGGCGTTAGTGTTAGGTGTGATGGAGGTAAGCGGCGGCAGTTACAAAGTGCTGTTTGTCGCCAGTGATGGCCTTTTCTACTTCTTGCCGATTCTACTGGGTTACAGCGCTGGGAAAAAATTCGGCGGCAATCCTTTTGTCAGTATGGCGATCGCCGCGGCGCTGGTGCATCCGATGATTCTGGAAGCATTGCAACAGCAGCAGGCAGGTCATCCACTCACTTTTGTCGGCATTCCATTAGAGATCCTCAATTACAGCTCATCGGTGATTCCGATTATTTTCGCCGCATGGGTCTCCAGTCGGGTTGAGCGTTGGGTCCATCCGCGTTCACCGAGTGCGGTACGAAACTTCACCACGCCGCTGGTCTGCTTGCTGATCACGGTACCGTTAACCTTCCTCGCCATTGGCCCAGCCGCTACGTGGTTGAGCCGCATGCTGGCAGAAGGCTATTTATGGATTTACAGTCTCAGCCCAATGATGGCTGGCGCGGTAATGGGAGCCATCTGGCAGGTGTGCGTGATTTTTGGTCTGCATTGGGGATTGGTGCCGATCATGCTCAACAACCTGGCCAATTTTGGTCACGACACGCTGTTGCCGTTGTTGATGCCCGCGGTGTTGGGTCAGGCCGGTGCCACGCTGGGCATTTTCCTGCGCACCCGTGAGGTGAAACTCAAAGCAATGGCAGGCTCAGCTTTCACTGCCAGTATTTTCGGCATTACGGAACCCGCCGTTTATGGCGTCACTTTGCCGCGTCGTCGTCCGTTTATTTTTGGCTGTATTGGTGGGGCCTTGGGCGCTGCCATTCTCGGCTTCTGGCACACCACCATTTATTCGTTCGGCTTTCCCAGCATCTTCACCTTTATCCAGGTTGTGCCCGGCAGCGGTATTGACGCCAGCGTATTGGCAGCCTTCGGCGGCGCGACGGTTGCCCTGTTGTTTGCCTGCGTGACGACCTATCTGTTCGGATTGCAGGAGCCGATGCCGACAGTTACCGTCCCGGAACCCACCGTTTTGCCCGCGGCAACGCCACTCACGCGCCGTGAAAGCGTGCTGAGCCCGATAACGGGCGAGGTCATTCCGCTGAACAACGTAAAAGATGAAACCTTCTCCAGCGGCTTACTGGGTAAAGGCGCAGCCATCATTCCACAAGTCGGGCGCGTAGTATCACCAGTAGATGGCGTGGTGTCATCGATGTTTCGAACCGGTCATGCGATTGGTCTGACGTCCGCTCAAGGCGCAGAGGTGCTGATTCACGTTGGGCTCGATACCGTAAAACTCGACGGACAGTATTTTCATCCGCAGGTCAAAAACGATCAGCCGGTGAAAATAGGCGACGTACTGCTGGAGTTCGATATCAAGGCAATCAAAGCCGCGGGATACGATCTCACCACGCCGGTGTTGGTGAGTAACAGTGATGACTTCATTGATGTGTTGACCCTTAACAACCGAGCGGTGAGTGAAGGCTCGCCGTTGCTGGCCGTACTGAAATAACCAAGGAGCAAGAAAATGACTACACGTTTCCCAGACGCATTCTTATGGGGTGGCGCTGTTGCTGCCAATCAGGTTGAAGGTGCCTGGCAGGCGGGCGGCAAAGGGCTGTCGACCTCAGATCTGCAACCTAAAGGGATATTCGGTGCGCGCGTGGAGCGCAGCGGTGATGATTTTGGCATCAAGGACACCGCGATTGATTTTTATCATCGCTTCCCGGAAGACATTAAGCTGTTCGCTGAGATGGGTTTTACCGTGCTACGGACCTCAATCGCCTGGACGCGTATTTTCCCTCAGGGTGATGAAGCTGAGCCGAATGAAGAGGGCCTGGCATTTTACGATCGCCTGTTTGACGAGATGGCGAAATATAACATCACGCCATTGGTGACGCTGTCGCATTACGAAATGCCCTACGGATTGATCAAGCAATACGGTGGCTGGGGCAATCGCATCACTATTGATTGTTTCGAACGCTATGCGCGCGCGGTGTTTACCCGCTTCCAGCATAAAGTGAAGCTGTGGCTCACTTTTAATGAAATCAATATGTCGTTACACGCGCCGTTTACCGGCGTGGGTTTGCCGGAAGAGAGCAAACAGCAAGCTATTTATCAGGCTATTCATCATCAACTGGTGGCGAGTGGACGTGCGGTGAAAGCGTGCCACGAAATCGTCCAGGACGGAAAAATCGGCAACATGCTGCTGGGGGCATTGCTCTACCCATTGAGCTGTCGCCCGGCGGATGTGCTGGAGACGCTGCAACAGAATCGTGAATGGCTGTTCTTTGGCGATGTACAAGTGCGCGGAGCCTATCCGGCCTACATGAAACGCTTTTTTGCCGACCGCGATATTTCGATCACCATCACTGATGCCGATAAACGCGACCTGCAGAACACGGTTGATTACATCTCTTTCAGCTATTACATGACCGGTTGCGTCACGACCAATGAAGAAGAGAACCAGAAAGCGCGTGGCAATATTTTGTCCATGGTGCCCAACCCGCATCTTGCCAGTTCGGAGTGGGGCTGGCAGATCGATCCTGAAGGGCTACGTATTCTGCTGAATATTCTGTATGACCGCTACCAGAAGCCGCTGTTTATTGTGGAAAACGGGCTGGGAGCTAAAGATGAAGTCGACGCGGATGGCAGTATTAATGATGATTACCGCATTCAATATCTCAATGACCATTTAGTACAGGTGCGTGAGGCGATTGAGGATGGTGTCGAGGTGATGGGCTATACCTGCTGGGGGCCGATTGATTTAGTCAGCGCTTCCAAGGCTGAGTTCTCCAAGCGTTACGGCTTTATCTATGTCGATCGTGATGATGCCGGCAATGGCACGCTGGCGCGCTCGCGTAAGAAGAGTTTCTTCTGGTATCAGGACGTGATTCGCAGCCATGGCGAGGCCCTAAAGTAATACGATTACCGGGCGCAGCCGCGCCCGGTTTTATGCCTCATCGGCATCTTCCTGCAAGGCCAGCGTCTCTTTGCGCACGCGCTCGATATGAATCGTGAGAAACATGCGTTCTTCCGTCGACAGGGCATACAAATATTTCTGTTGGATATGTTGATCAATCTTCACTGAGCATTGGTAAGCGAGGGGATATTTATCCCTGACCACGTCATGCAAAGACTCATCTTCACTGCAGACACCGCGTTTTCCGAGCATGCGTTGGGCGAAAAACTTCAGGTGATTGACGAAGCGGTTATAACTCAGGCTGTCGGTACGGTAATCAAGCTGCAATCGATACTTCACGATGTGCAAGATTTCCTGCATGAATTGGGTGACATGTGAGACATCCGCGAAGTCGCTGCCGAGTTGCGCATTCACCAGATGCAGGGCAATAAACGCGGCTTCATCGTCAGGCAACGCCACGTCCAGGCGTGTGTTGATGAGTGCCAGCGCCTCAATGCCCAATTGATACTCTTTGGGATAGAGCGTTTTAATCTCCCACTTCAGCACATTTCGAATGGGAATACCTTGCTGATGACGCTCGATGGCGAAATGGCAGTGGTCGCACAGTGCAATGGACAGACTCTCATGCAAAGGCTGACCTAACTGCTGCCGCGCATTTGCGATTATCAGTTCGCTGGTGGTAATCACCTCCAGTGGGATATCCGAAAGTAATTCGCTTAATCGCCCGGTGAGCCCATCACTTTGCAGCGCAAACACCTTCTCAATCTGCTGGGTATCCAGCGCATCTCCCACGCGTTTTTGAAAGGCCAGTCCGCGTCCCATGACCACCTGCTCTTTGCCGTGTTCACCCAGCACGACCACGACGTTATTGTTGAGTATTTTTGCGATTTTCATTTTGTCTGCCCTGAAAAAAGAAAAAACCCGACCCACCGGGAGGACGGCGTGTCAGGTTTTGCCTGCGTTGCACGCAGTAACAATCTGCCAGGATCATAATCGGGCCAGCTTTTCCGACAAGTGTGGTGACCCTTAAATGTGAGTTACGTCATGTTTTATTAAGAGCGGACATTTTGCTGTGCAACACCGCAAACCCGCCTGCAATGCGGCTTCTGCACTGGTTTAGTGCGAAAGGTAAGGTTGTTCGTAAGGATAGTGTAAGGAAATGATCAGTTTTTATTTAAGGTTTGCCTTAAGTTGCCGATAGTACCGTAACGTCAAAATAACAGGAGTTACGTACATGGCCGGGATTTCAACATTAGGTGTGGGTTCAGGATTGGGTTTAAGCACTATTCTGGACAAGCTGACAGCGGCGGAAAAGCAGTCGCTGGCGCCCATTTCGAAGCAGCAGTCCGCCGCGACGGCGAAGCTGTCTGCCTATGGCACACTGAAAACTGCAATTCAGGCTTTCCAGACGGCGAACACCAAGTTAAAAGATGCCGCGCTGTACACGGCCACCTCGACGACTTCCAGCTCCAGCGCGTTCAGCGCCGATACCAATGGCAATGCGTTGGCCGGAAAATACACCGTCAGCGTGGCGCATCTGGCGCAGTCACAAACCCTGACCAGTGAAAAATCGAATGATGTGAAAACCGCCATCGGCAGCGATGCGGCGTCACGCACGCTAAAATTTGTCACCGAAGACGGCAAAGAGCACAGCATCACGCTTTCTAAAGAGCAGACATCACTGTCTGCACTGCGTGACACCATTAACAAGTCAAATGTCGGTATCAGCGCCAGTCTGATCAAGGTTTCCAGCACGGAGTTTCGTCTCTCTCTGACCTCTTCTGCCACTGGCACAGAGCACGCGGTGAAATCGTTAAGCGTGACCGGTGACGACACACTGCACAGTTTTATTGGTTTTGATGCGGCCGATCAGACGAACAGTGGGTTGAAGCAGAGTGTTGAGGCGCAGAATGCCAGCCTGACAGTCAATAATGTTCCGATCGAAAGCAGCAGCAACACCATCACCGATGCTGTTGAAGGCATTACGCTGAAGCTGAATGACCAAACCACCGGCAACCAGACGTTAACGGTCAGCAGCGATACCAGCAAAGCCAAAACGGCGATTACCGAATGGGTCAATGCTTACAACTCTCTGCAAGACACCATCGGCAATCTGACAAAATACACGCCGGTAGATGCAGGGAAGGATCAGGACACTAAAAACGGCGCATTGTTGGGCGACGGCACGCTGCGTAACATTCAGACGCAGCTAAAAAGTATTCTGGCGAATTCATCAGGTTCAGGCGTGTATAAAACCTTGAGTCAGGCAGGAATTACCACGGACCCGACCGACGGAAAACTGAAACTGGACGCGACTAAGCTCACCAGTGCAATGAATGTACGCCCGGATGGCGTTCGCGATATGTTTACTGGCGACGGCAAGAAAACCGGCGTGACAACTGTGCTGGACACCACCTTTACCGCGTTTCTCAGCAGCAAAGGGGTGTTGCAGGGCGCAACCGATAGCATCAGTAAGAAGCTGAATCAATTGACGGATCAGTACAACACTTCGAGTAAGCGTATTGATGACAAAATTGCTCGCTATAAAACCCAGTTCACCAATCTGGATAAGATGGTCAGTGTGTTGAATAACACCAGCACCTATCTCACCCAGCAATTCGAAAATATCAGCAACAGTAGCAAAAAATAATCTGCCAGTTCGTTAAGTTGTTGGTGCGGCCAGTAGGGCGTGACGCTGGCCAGTCGCCTGGCGGTCGCCATACATGGCGTAATGCTTGTCAGTTAAGCGACTGACGATAACGCCGTCTGCGACCGCACCGGGGCTGGCGGTCCTCGCGCCGCTACGCGGTGCCTTCACTTCACTCGTCTGCCTTACGGACCGGTGCCGATGGAACATCCATGTTCCAGCGCCACCTTTCGCCCGCGTCCTGCGGGCTCTCCTGGCCGACTCATTCCGTTCAGCGCTGCGGATGCCATCCCCGGTGCGGCCCCAGCCTGCTCATCAGCCCGGGTGCGCATTGTTAGAAAAGCATGGATATTCACTCAGGCCGAGGTTCTGGCCTTCTCAACCTGTTTTGCTCCCGCCGCGCCAGCACACACCAAAGCCAACAACACCATCACCAGTACCGGCAACATCGCCATACGCAGGCCTGCATGTTCGCCAATAAAGCCCAGTCCTGGCGGGCCTACTAAAAAGGCCAGATAGCCGAGGGTGGCGGCGAGGGTGACGCGAATGGCACTATTTTTGCCATCGCCTGCTGCTGAAACGGTCAGCGGGAAGCCAAGCGATGCGCCAACCCCCCAGAACAACACCGCTGCTGCGGCCAGCCATGAGTTGTTGGAGAAAATCACCATCGTCAGGCCCAGTGCGGCTGAAAAGGCACTGGCACGTAGCACCCAAACGCGGCCGAGGCGATCCACCACATAGCCACCCAGGAAGCGTCCCACGGTCATTCCTGCGGTGAATCCCGCGTAAACCAGCGTACTCTGCGTGTGGTTGAGATTGTGACCGTCTATCATCAGCAACGGCAGCCAGTCGTTGGCGGAGCCTTCAGCCAGAGCCATCGCCAGGATGACAACGCCAAGCACCAGCAGTTGGCGATCGCGCAGCTCATGCCATACCTGGGCGAGGAAACCGCCGCTGTGTTGATGTTCGCTTCTTTCACTGTCGCTGGTGGCGGGTAGATGAGGCAGGGCAGCAGAGATGATAAGCAGATTGACCAACAGCATCAGCGCAAAGTGCCACGTGATGCTAATATCGGCGGCCGTCATGGCGAGCCCCGACAATGCACCAATCAGCGTACCAAAGCTGAAGAAACCATGAATGGTGGTCATAATCGACTTGCCTATCAGACGTTCAAAGGCTGCCCCTTCAACGTTGATTACCACATCGACCAGTGCGGTTCCTCCGCCGAGCAGCACCAGACTGGCGAACACCGCGTAAGCATTATGCAGCAGCAGCGAACTCAGCATTACCGCAATGCCGAATAACAACAAGGCAAAGCCGTAGCGCATCACCCGGCTGGTACCAAAATGCGCAATCAACTTTCCGGCCAGCAACACGCAAAGCATAGAGCCACAGGAAAAGCCAAACAGAATCATGCCCATCATTTCCGTCGAAGCGTGGAGAATGTCGCGCATGTAAGGTGTGCGGCTAACCCAGGAAGCCCAGGTAAAACCGGGTAAAAACATCAGGCCATATATCGCCCATTTACCGCGTAACAGTTGCGCTGAAGTCACGGTTATCACTCCTCCTTGATGAAACCCAGAAGGGTAGTGCGTTATGGGCGATAAATCACCCCCCACGTTGACTACGCGGAGGGATCCCGATTAAAAGCTCTGCCAGTCGGCGTCGTTGACCACGGTTAACCGTTGCGGCCTGGGCTGCGGGGCCTTAATCAAAACGGGCTGAGCAACGTCCTGCGTATCGTTAACATGGAATTTGCTCACCAGCTGATTCAGGGTGCTGGCCTGTCCTTGCAGAGATTGTGAAGCCGAAGCCGCTTGTTCAACCAGTGCGGCGTTCTGCTGGGTTACATCATCCATCTGATTGACGGCCTGTTGCACCTGCGCAATACCCTGGCTCTGTTCCACGGCGGCTGCAGCGATCTCTCCCACCAATTGGCTCACCTGATGAATGGCGTCATTCATCACGTCCATATTGCGACCAACATCACTGGCCTGAGTGGCACCGGCCTCGGTCAAGCGGTGTGAATCCTCAATCAACAGTTTGATTTCACGTGCCGCGTTACTGGAGCGTTGCGATAGACTGCGCACTTCGCCCGCGACGACGGCAAAGCCTTTGCCATGTTCTCCCGCGCGGGCCGCTTCAACGGCGGCGTTAAGTGCCAGAATGTTGGTCTGGAAAGCGATGCCTTCAATAATCGATACGATCTCTGTGACCTTACGTGAGCTGCCACGAATCTCGTCCATGGTGGAAAGCATGGTGGTCAGCGATGCGCCGCTTTTTTCAGACAGCACGCTGGCGTTAGCGGCCAGTTGACTCGCCTGGCGAGTGTTATCTGCCGTCTGGCGCACCGTTTCACTCAGCTCCGTCATGCTGGCTGCGGTTTGCTCCAGTGAAGCCGCCTGCTGCTCTGTTCGTGCGGAAAGATCTTCATTGCCTGCTGAAATCTGAACTGAGGCACTGCTGACAGATTGTGACGCTTTACGCACCGAAGCGAGGGCGTCCGCCACGCGCTGCATCAATATATTGAACGAGTGCGCCATGTTGCCGACTTCATCGCGGCGGCTCTCATCTGCGCTCAGGGTCAAATCCAGGTTTTCGCTGGCGGTTAACATCACCTGACCTACGGCGCTCAAGCTTCGGCGAATGCGCATCACGGTAAACAGGGAGAACAGGCCAAAAATCACCACGGTAGCGGCGACGCCTGCAATGGTGGTCCACAACACAAAATGGAAGGTGCTGCGGTTGGTGGCGCGCAGTTCATCACCTACGGCAATATTCAGCGCAAGCTGTTTTTGATAATCACTGATCATCTGGCGGATTGCCGCGCCAATGCCGCTGTTCCCCTCCAACAAGCCCAGGCTAATTTCATTTTGATGTGCGCGTGAAGCGGCCAGAAAGGCCGGTAGCTGAGTGGTAACCTGTTGAATATTGTCAAAGGCGACGTTAGTCAGGCGTTTATCTTCATCATTGGAGATATCGTTGCTCATGTAGTAATCCGTCAGCGCTTTTAATCCCTTAATTTGCTGATCGATCTGTTGTTCCACCGTGGGCATATTGCTGTCGTGCAGTTGGCTCTGATGCTTATACAGCGTCAGCGCCAGTTGGTTACTTTGGTCAATGAGTTTGCCAAGGTCCTTAATCGAAGGAATGGCGTTGGTTTGCACAAATTCAAAACGGTCCTGAAATCCGGATAGCAACGAGATCGCCAGCACGGCCTGCAGGATGATGGCGCCAAATAACATGGAGAGGGTCAGCAAAAGACGCTGGGAGATGTTCATCTTATTATCCTTAATCTAAAAGCACCCCTGGTTCAGGAAAATCAGGGAGTCGGGCAGATTAATAACCATCGGCAGATTGCGAGAATTCGTTAAGGTTTTTTTATCGGCGAGTGATAGGGGTCGCATCATTCGCTGCGGAGACGTAACATTTTTAACCGTTTTGCTGGTTTTGTAGTGCCATTTATTTTGAGAGGCACCTTAAGAAAGTCGTCAATCTCGATGTTGATACGATGCCGTAACAGTTACTATAATAATCATTACGGGTTTTCGGGAGCTAAGGAATGGCGATTTATGTTCACAAACGATTTGACCGCAGTTTTAAGAAAACAGGCCTCTATGACGATGATCTGTGCCATGCGGAGGCAGAGGTTAAAAGAGGCGAGTTTGAAGCAGATCTGGGGGGTGGCGTCATCAAAAAGCGCATAGCTCTCACTGCCGGAAAGCGTGGAGGAGCGCGTTCGGTCATTTTCTTCAAACGGGGCAACACACTGTTTTTTGATGATGGCTGGTCCAAGTGTGAAATGAGCAGTAAAAGCGCCAAAGAATTTCAGGATGATGTCCTTGCCACGTATAAAATTCTTGCCAAAGGTTATTTACAGGCCAGTGCAGCAGACCTGCTAAAGCTTCAGATGAGTGGCACATTCAGAGAGGTGAATTGCGATGAAAACGACGCCAGTACCATTAAATGAAATGATCGAGGATGCCGAAGAGTTACGCGCATTAGGTTTACTCTCCGATGGGGACGTCGAGCAGATTGCAACGCGCATTTCGGCCAGTGAATATCGTCAACGCGTCGCAGCTGTACATGATATGTCTGGCCAGGAAATTAAACGCATGCGCATTCAGTATGGTCTGAGTCAGGCCTTACTGGCTTACACTTTAGGGATGAGTGTAGACAGCGTTTCTAAATGGGAGCGTGGCGAGATTAAGCCGAGTGGCCCTGCATTGCGTATCCTTAACACCCTCGCGGCTAAGGGGCCGGATGCATTTAGTTTTTAAAAGGGAAGCTGTAAACAGCTTCCCTTTAAACGTCAAGGTCGTCTAAACAGCGCCATGCTGCGGCCTTCCAGCTCAAAGTCCTTCTCTTTGGTGATGACGAGGCCCTTTTGGGCAGTGTCGGAGGTGGCGAGTTCAAGTACCCAGCCGCCTTCACCAAATTGCGGAATGCGGAAGGGCACATTGCCTTCAAACGGATTAAACAGCATCAGCACATCATGCCAGATGCCTTCCTCTTCCTGTAAATCAGCCCGGCCCAGGTAGACGCCCAGCGTCACGCCATCATCCCACTGGTCAGCCTGTTGGAAACCTCCACCGGCGTTAAACCATTTAATGTCCATGCCATCGCGCCAGCTTTCACGCCTTAGCAGCGGCTGTTTGGCTCGCAGCGCCAGTAACTGACGGGTGAACTCGCGCAGCGCATCAGCGGATTCCGGCAGATTCTCCCAGTGCAGCCACGAGATCTCGCTGTCCTGACAATATCCGTTATTGTTGCCCATCTGGCTGCGGCCAAACTCATCACCCGCCAACAGCATAGGCGTACCGTGTGAGAACAGTAAGGTGGTGAGGAAATTACGTTTTTGCCGTTCACGTACGGTGTTGATGCCCTCGTCGTCGGTGGGGCCCTCCGCACCGTAGTTATAGGAACTGTTGTCGTTATGGCCATCGTTATTGTCTTCGCCGTTGGCCTCATTATGCTTCTCGTTGTACGAAACCAGATCGTTCAGCGTGAAGCCATCGTGAGCGGTGAGGAAGTTAATGCTGGCCCACGGGCGACGGCCACGTTGATCGTAGAGATCACCTGATCCCAGCAAGCGTGCGGCAAAATCGGTCGAGACATTATCGCCTTTCCAGTATTCCCGCACCGTATCACGGTATTTGTCGTTCCACTCCGCCCAACCCGGCGGGAAACCGCCCACCTGGTAACCGCCCGGACCGATGTCCCACGGCTCGCCAATCAGTTTCAATTTGGATAGTACCGGGTCTTGCGTCATGGCATCAAAGAAGCCGCCGCGCTGGTCGAATCCTTCGGGCTCACGGCCCAGAATGGTCCCGAGATCGAAACGGAAACCATCGACGTGCATCGATTCAGCCCAGTAGCGCAGCGAGTCCATCACCATTTGCAGCACACGAGGATGTGAAGTGTTCACCGTATTGCCGGTGCCGGTATCATTGATGTAATAGCGATGCTGATCCGGCAGCGTGCGGTAGTAAGAGAAATTATCGATACCTTTAAAGGATAACGTTGGGCCAAGTTCGTTACCTTCGGCGGTGTGGTTGTAAACCACATCAAGGATCACCTCAATACCCGCATCATGGAAGGCGCGCACCATATCGCGGAAGCCCTGAATGCCGCGTGGGCCAAAGTAGCGGGACGCAGGGGCAAAAAAGGCCAGCGAGTTATAGCCCCAGAAGTTCTTCAACCCTTTATCGAGCAGATGTTGATCGTCCGGAAAACCGTGAACCGGCAACAGTTCAATCGTAGTAACGCCAAGACTCTTAATGTAGTCCACCGTGGCTTTGTTGCTCATCCCGTCATAGGTGCCGCGCATTTCAGGAGGCACAGCCGGATTAAGCTTAGTGAATCCTTTGACGTGTGCTTCGTAAATCACGGTTTGTGACCAGGGAATGATCGGGCGATTGCCATCCTGCCAGTCAAACTCGTTGGGATCGATGACGCGACATTTGGGCGTGAACGGCGCGCTGTCACGCTCGTCAAAGGTCAGGTCTTTGTCTTCATGATGCAGATCGTAGGCGAAATGCGCATCGTTCCATTCGAGTTCACCGCGTAGCTCACGCGCATAGGGATCGAGCAGTAATTTATTCGGGTTAAAGCGGTGACCATTTTCCGGATCGTACGGCCCGTGTACGCGGTAGCCATACAGCGCGCCCGCGGGTAAACCGGGCACATAGCCATGCCAGACTTCATGGGTATTTTCCGGCAGATCGAAACGGGCAATTTCGTGCTGCCCGCTCTCATCGTACAGACATAATTCAACTCGCTCAGCGTGCGCCGAGAACAGGGCGAAGTTAACCCCCGCACCATCATAGTTCGCACCCAGTTGCAGACCCGAACCGGCAGTGATTTCCAAAGGCTTACCGTTAGACATTGATTCCACTCCACCCAATGAACAGAAATGCAGATTGTTAGGCACACTTAGCTGGCGATCAGCACCAGCGGCGCGTGATACGGCACGTTTTCAAGAGAAAGTTGTTCGTTAAGCGACAGCATTTCGCCATTAAACAGATTTCGATATTGACGATGAGCCAGCGATTCAGGGAGCAACAGAGTGGCTTGCGACCAACCTGAACCTTCCAACATCAGACGCGGCACTACCACCAGCAGAGCGTGGTTGCTGTCCTGCCGCGCGTAAGCAATCACATGTTCCGCACTGGCACCGATGGCATACAGCGGCTGATAATCGCCAAAGCGGAACAGTGTCGGGATATCGCGTCGCAGCTGTAAAACTGCGGCAATAACCTGCTGCTTGAGCTTGCCGCTCAACCAATCACTCTGCTGGCTGAAATCAGGTTTACTCTGCGTATCCAGTTGCTGCTGTAAGGTGGCAAAATCGGGTTCACGGCGGTTGTCGGGATCGACCAGACTGAAATCCCAGGCTTCGCTACCTTGATAAATATCCGGTACGCCGGGAGCGGTAAGTTTGATCACCGTCTGAGTCAGACTGTTGATCATCCCGGTGGCGATCAATGGCTGAATGGATTGGCTGAAATCCTGTAAAAACGCGGGATGAGCAGGAGACAACATATGGCGTGCGTAAGCCAATACCGCCTGCTCATAGTGCTCATTCGATTCGGCCCAGTCGGTGCGAAGTTTGGCCTCACGCAGCGCTTTTTCGATAAAGGGTAAAATACGCGCCTCCAGTGCTGCCAGTCCCGTTGCATCTTGCGGTTGTAACGTCGCGGGCCAGGCCCCCAATAGTGCCTGATACAGCATCCATTCAACGGCTGGCTCGGGTGCCGGGCCATCCTGCAGTTGTACAACCTGTGACTGATTGAGCTCACGCCAGCGAGCCACGTTTTCTGCCCACGCTGCGGGGCATTCACTTAACGCATAAAGCCGTGCGCGGGCATCTTCGCCGCGTTTAGTATCGTGGGTTGAGGTGGTTGAGAGCGCGTCGGGTTGCTGCTGTAACCGGGTTTGCATCTCATGGTGAAAATGTTGCAGTGAGAAGGCGTGCGGTAACGGCTCTGCCCCCACTTCATTAATAGCCAGCAGCACGTGGTTGCGGAAAAACAGCGTGTCCTCGACTGATTTCGCCATTAATGGCCCGGTTAACTGTTGGAACCGCGAACGGAATTCCGCCGCATCTTGCTCACTGCGTTCCGACAACGCGCCAAGCAAGATGGCCTGCACAAAGCTAAGTGCCACCGGCGACGCACTGAACTTCACCGTCTCCAACACTTGCTGCAGCAATTCTTCGCCAGCCAACGGCATTCCGCTGTGACGACCGTAGGTGCGATACACCGGGAAAGCGATCAGCACTTCACGCAGCGCGACATGCAATTCTGCTTCACCGAAATTGCGTTGCTCGTCACTGGCGATGCGGGTGGCCAGCGCCAACAGACGACCAAACTCACCGGCAAAATTGCGGTCTACCATCAACTCGCGCGCCGCACGCAACCCCGCACTGACGTCGTTCCTCTCTTCCGTGGCAACTTCGTAGGCCAGGTGCAGCGCATCGATCTGTGTATCGTCAATCAACGCATGGGACAGCGAGGCAATAAATTCATAGCCAGTGGTGCCAGAAATCGGCCACTCATCGGGGATCAGTTCACCTTCTGCCAGAATTTTCTCTACCGTGATGTAGCAGTCTGGCCCGGCGGCCTGGCGCAGACGATTTAGATATCCTTGTGGATCGGCCAGCCCATCGATGTGATCGACACGCAAACCGTTCACGGCACCGCTGTGTACCAGTTCCAGAATCAGCTGATGTGACGCATCAAACACCGCTTCATCTTCTACGCGCACGCCAACCAGCCCGGTAATTTCAAAGAAACGACGATAGGAGAGGTCACGTCGCGCATCGCGCCAGTTGATCAACTGCCACGGCTGCTGCTGGTGTAACGCATCTAACGCGGCGTGGTCAGTGATCGCCAGCACCTCATCGGCGCGACCCTGCCAACTGGCGGGCGTGAGCGGATAGAAGCTATCATAGTACGCCAGCGACGGATGTCCGGTTTCGGGATGGGGCTGCACGCTTAATTCACCCTTTTCCAGCACAGTGGCAAAATCCTCGCCGAGGAACGGCAGCGTTAAGCGGCGTGACCAGTCAATATCGAAGTAGCGTGCGTAAGCGCTCTGTTCGCCATGCTCAATCACATCCCGCCACCAGGCGTTTTCCAGCGAGGCCGCCATATGATTCGGGACGATATCCAGGATCAACCCAAGATGGGCCTGTTGAAGTGCCGCGCACAAGCGATCAAATCCTGCACGACCGCCGATCGCCGGATCAATTTCATTGGCATCCGTGACGTCATAACCGTGCGTGGATTCGCCAGTAGCGGTAAAGACTGGCGAGGCATACAGATGGCTGATACCGAGTTGTTGCAGATACGGAATGAGTTCAATCGCACGATCAAAAGTCATGCCATTACGGAACTGAATGCGATAAGTGGCGGTAGGCACCATCATGCGGATTTTTCCTTTTTCAGGCGAACAACAATAGCGTGCTGGGGTAAAGATGAGCTTTCCTGTGGCCAGGCAAAGAGCGTGTCACCGGGCAAAGTCGGTAACCTGTGAGATTGTTTGCTGATATTGAACGCCATCGACAGCTCGCCTTCTGGGAACTGCCAGCTCACCGCCACAAACCCTTTGGCGGTGGTTAACACCTTGCCGCTGTGGCCGCCAGCGGTCGCCAGCAGCGGTACGATGTGTTGTTGACGGAGCTGCAACAGCTGCTGGGTGAACGTCCACCAGGATTGACCTTCCCCGCTCTGCAGTTTCTGCCAGTCGAGTTTGGATTGGATAAAGGTCTGTTCCGCGTTGGGATCGGGGACGTTGTCATCGTGTCCGGCATGGCCGGTGAATTCACGGGCGCGGCCTTCACGCACGGCTTTAGCCAGATCACCATGAAAATCGGTGAAAAACAGGAACGGATGGGTTTCGCCATATTCCTCGCCCATAAACAGCAAAGGGATGTGTGGGGACAGCAACAGCGCTGCGAGCAGCACTTTGGTGCGGTCAGACCCTGCCAGCGTAATCAACCGGTCGCCTTGCGCACGGTTGCCGACCTGATCGTGGTTCTGGATAAAATCCACGAAGGTGACCGGTGACTGTCCAGCACTGGGCACGCCACGTCTCTGGCCGCTTTGTGGCGAGATCTCACCCTGATAAGCGAAGCCTTCAGTCAGAATGCGTGCAATCAGTTTTTCCGGAACCTCGGCGAAATCCTGATAGTAAGCGTGGGTTTCGCCGGTAGCGAACACATGGATGGCATTGTGGAAGTCGTCATTCCATTCACCGGTAAACAGTGGAGCGTTACCCTGTTTATCACGCGGGTGAAGGAAAGTGACATTACGACAATCTTCTGTCGTGAGGTGAACAGGTCGATCGGTGATATCGCGACGAATGCGCTCAGCTATCTCAATCAACACATGTTTGCTGGAAGCATCTTCAATCTGGTCGATGGCATCAAACCGCAGACCATCAAGATGGTATTCCTGCAGCCAGTAGAGCGGCGCTTCAGCAATATAACGGCGAGCCGCATCGACGTCGTAAGCGATTCCCGCACCCCAAGGCGTCATGCGCTCTTGATGGAAGAAGTCCGGTGCCAGCAGCGGCAAATAGTTGCCTTCAGGACCAAAATGGTTGAGCACGATATCGAGCACCACCGATAAGCCTTGCGCATGAGCGGCATCGACCAACGCTTTAAAATCATCAGGCGACCCATAGCTGGCGTGGGGCGCATACAGCAACACACCGTCATAGCCCCAGCCGCGTAAGCCACCAAATTGCGATACCGGAAGTATCTCAATCATGGTGATACCCAATGCTTTTAAGCCCGGCAGTTTAGCGATCGCCGCCTGGAAGGTGCCTTCAGGGGTAAAGGTGCCAATATGCAGTTCATACACCACCGTCTCATGCCATTTATGACCGCGCCAATCCTGATGCTGCCATGTGTAATGGCGCGGATCGATCACCAGTGAAGGGCCGTTAACATCCGATTGTTGTGCACGGGAAGCGGGGTCGGGCACGACGGTGCCATCGGCAAGCACGTAGTGATAGGCTGTGCCGTGTGGTGTATCGTGGCGTTGCAGTTCAAACCAGCCGTCATGGATGGCATTCATAGGATGCTCGCCATCGGCAATGCGCAGGGTAATCTGTTGCTGACCAGGTGCCCACAGGCGGAACAGCACGCTGCCATCCGTCTGCATCTCCGCACCCCAGGATTTCTCAAATGATCTGAATTCCATTCAATTGCCTCGTTTAGCCCATGCAAGGGCGATGGACGACATCAAGCGGTTAGCGTTCCGTAGAAAGATCTATGGCTCAAATTGGGACGGCACGACGGGACTGAGAACAGATCATAGTCGATATTTTCGCCTTTTCTGGCGCTGCTCAGCGGGTTTAGGAAATTTTCGACGCGTCGCGCTTCGCTAATGAATGGGGAAGTGAGGAAAAAAGGCGACACAATGGTCAATACCACAGAATGCCGGTGTGCATGAATGCGCACCGGCATACAAATTTACTTTTTATGTAGTGGTAGTCACTATTAATGTGATGACCACCCGGTAACGTTAAGCAGGTTTTTGCTGTTGGGCGTTACGTCTACGCAGTTTTTCAATCAGTTTATGTGCTTCGGCTTTGGTGGCCACTGCAGGCGAGGAACCTTTCAAGGGTTTACGCGCGGTTTCACTCAGCGTTAAGACGGTAATCAAACCAATAATACCGGCTCCCATCATGTAATAGGCGGGCATCATGGCATTGTGCGTTGTATCCACCAACCACGCAGTGATTAATGGTGTCGTACCGCCAAACAACGAAACGGATAAATTGAAACCAATCGCTAAAGCACTGTAACGAATATCCGTTACAAATAGAGCAGGTAAAGTCGCCGGCATGGTGCCGCTGAAACAGGTATGTAACAGCCCAAGTACCGCAAGACCTGCAAATACCCACAGCATGTTTCCTGAACCAATTAACATAAAGCTGGGTATGGATAACAAAAGCAGACCTAAAGCACCTAAGGCAATAACCGGCTTACGCCCGATCCGATCGGTAAAATGTCCCCACATTAAGGTGAGTGGCATCATGATAAACATCACTACCATCACCAGCATCAGTCCAGATAATTCACTGAGTCCCAATACACCGGTTAAATAGCTTGGCATATACGCCGTCAGCATGTAATTAGAGACATTAAACAGTAATACCAGGCCAATACATTTCAGCAGCGGTTTACTCTGCTTGCGCAGTATCTGTGATAGACCTAACTGTGGCTTGCTATGCTCCAGTTCCTCGCGCTTATCCATGTGTTCTTTAAAAGCCGGTGTTTCTTCCAGCTTCAAACGAATATACAGGCCAAATATACCTAAGGGCGCAGCGAGGAAGAACGGAATACGCCAGCCCCAATCCATCATTGCTTGATGCGGTAATAAGGCGATCATGCCTGTCACCAAACTGGCACCCAGTAAATAACCCGCCAGGGTGCCGAATTCGAGAAAACTCCCCATAAAACCGCGACGTTTATCTGTGGAGTATTCAGCGATAAAGGTTGCTGCGCCACCGTACTCACCACCGGTGGAAAAACCCTGCACCAGACGCGCGACCAGTAATAAGATAGGTGCCGCGATGCCGATACTGGCATAACTTGGGATCAGGCCAATGCAAAACGTTCCAATCGACATCATGATCATGGTAAAAGCCAGGACTTTCTGGCGACCGAAGCGATCCCCAAGCGGACCAAATACCATGCCGCCAATCGGGCGGACTAAAAACGCAGCGGCGAAAGTACCAAATGAAGCGATTAACTGAGCGGTATTACTTGCCCCGGGAAAAAAGACCTGGCCAATAATGACAGCAAGATAGCTATACACGCCAAAATCAAACCACTCCATCGTATTGCCTAGCGCGGCAGCACTGACGGCGCGTTTGAGTAATTTGTTGTCGATAACTGTAATATCTTCAACGGATAAGTCAGATTGTTTAGGAATCGATCCGGTGCTCATAAACTCTCCATGAGTAAAATTGGAGCGATCTTATAGCTTTCGCAGCCGAACAATTAATCAATGGAAATGAAAGCTATAAGAGGCTTAAAGAAAACACCTTAGGGAATATTGTTAAAGTGTGCAAGTCAGTGACATATATCCTTGCATAAAAACGTAGTGATGAACGAATAATCTGCCAAAGTGTCACTGGCGTGAAATAATTGATTGTGTGGGGATGGGCGAGTAAGCATTTGCTCGCCATCATAATATATGGCGAGAAATGTTCAGGAAGACAAATATGCTGATTCCAGATCAGGGTTTATCTCACATGATACTTCTTACCCTCCGTCCTTTTAAGGCTGCTTAAAGCGTGTTGGGCTCAACCTTTTCATCACATCCAGTCCTCAATCAACTGCGCATATAATGTTTCAGCTTCCGCCAGACGGCTCAGCAAGCAATACTCATCCGTTTGGTGTGCCACTGAACTTCGGCCCTGGTGACCCGGCGATGTCACACCAGCCCAATGAGCATGTGTCGATTGCTGACCTGGTGGATTGCACCAAGGCGATTGCGCTGACGTTGGTGCGCTGGTGTGGGGTGAAAGAAAATGCATAGTGAGTGTATGGTTTAAACACCGTATTCCAATGCCGCGCCAAATATCGGCGCGGCACTCTCACAATAAACGGATAGTGGTGCTATAACTCACCGGATTTCCATTATCGTCAAAAACCTCGTAATCCACCTTTTCACCAGGTGATACGGCTTGATTCAACGTCACAGTGTGCGTTGCAAGCGGCGCAACCATCACATCGTTCACCGTAATGCTGTTCGCGATGTTTAGCCGCAAACTCATATACCAGCGGGTCGGGTTCTCAATGCTTAACTGCTTACCCCGCACCACAAAGCGCAGTTTTTGCACGTCATCAGGCGCGGGGGCACCTAATGTGGCAGGGCGGATGAAGACTTTGAGTCGAATACGCAGTGGCAGCACAATTTTCCGCTCTGCACTCCCGAGCTGTTGAGTCAGGGCGGGAATTTGATAAATATTCAACCAGTACAGACTTTCTCGGTCATCTGCCAGTGATTGCCGCGTCGTCAGCACCAGGCGAATAGCACGCTGCTCATCGGTTGAAAGCCGCATCATCGGGGGCATAGCAAACAACGGGGTTTTGCTGAGATCCGGTGACAGCATCAGGTCACCTTCATCACTCCAAATCTGAACCACCGTGGGGTTTTCAGGCCCATTTTTAAGATTCAACGTCTGGCTGGTTTGATTGGCGTTGAAAATGATGCGGGTCCTGTCGACATTCACCACTGCCAGAGTGTGTGCGGAAAAAAGCAGGCTGGCCAGTGCCAGTGACTTACTGAAAACTGACCACAACTTGCAACTGCGCATTCACGGTACCTGCTGTAACGGTTTGTCCACTCAACGCTTCAAGCGAAGCTGTAAAATCACCGCTGTAAATAGCGGGGCTCCCCGAAGAAACCAGCGAAGTTAAATCGCTGTAGGCATACCAGCCGCGGGTATTGCCCGTGCCAGTAGAAGACAGGTTAGGCAACAGATTGATGGCGCTGCCGTTGCTGTCATAGATTTTAATCCCTACGCCAGAGGCCACACCGCTGCTGCCATAGTGCGTATCCAGTAACCAGGTCAATCCGCCCCCGCTGGTGGTCAGGCCCAATCGGGTTGCCTGTAACACGGCATTGGATTGATTCACCAATAACCCCATTGCCACATTGGCTGAGCTGCTGGTTGAGGTGCTGGTGCTGGCTTTAGCGCCGGTTTCGCACTGTAGGGAGATGGAAAAGGGCGCCTGGCTGCTGCCCCCGCCGGTGAGCGTACCGACACTGATGGTCGGTAGTAGCACAACGGAGGGATAACTCAGCACTTCACAGAGTGCACCTCGAACATAAGTGACGTTGCGGTAGGTGCTCCATGCAGCAGGCCAGTTGCCATAAAATCCGTACCAATAGCTGGCGCTGTCCTGACCCACCACCAGACTGTTGGTATCCAGCCCCGGACCTTTGAAGGCGATATAGCCGCGCGGTTGCGTCCAGGTATCGCTGTAGCGGTTGTCACCGTTGGCGTAGTAACTGGTGGAACTGATCTTAAACATCTCATACAGCACATTACTGAAAGCGCTGGCCGGGATGTAAAGGTAAGTCCCGTCTGAATACCAATTATCCGAGGTGAACTGACGCGCTTTCCAGTAGCGACTGTAATACTCACCGGTTGTGGTGTTGGTCATGCGCACCGCGACGTTTTTCGCCACATCGTAATAGGCACCACTGACTTCGTTGCTGGCATACATTCCGGCATAAGCGCTATCGCCATTGGTGGCGTACATCTCAAACAAGCTGCTGGCATCGGCCACCGCACAGCGGTACAGGATCTGATTAGGGCTGTAGGCCACATTGCTGGCGGAAGTGAGGAATGATCCCACCGAACTGGCAATCAGCGAGCCTGCAGGCTGAAATGAAGTCCCGCTGTTAATGCTGATAACGGAAGGTAACCCCAAATTACCTGAACAGGTATCACACGCCCCTGTCCAGGAAGATGCGGTGTAACCGGCCGCCAGCGCAGCGGCAGAGAGTGAAGACGTGCTGGTGACTTTAATGCAGTTAGCCCAAAGCGTCAGAGGCAGCATCAGTAACGCAAAAAGCGTATATTTTATGTTCACGTATTAAGACTTCCTGCAAATACCATTGAGAAGGATCAGCGCCTGTTGCGTTTTTCCGGTGATTTGATAATTCACTAAGCAGCGCTGTGAATTGCCCTCCCAGCGCACCTCCAGGCTGCCCGAATCATGCGGAACTCGGGCGTACAACTGGCTACCCTGACCGACCACACCGACCACGGTGCCGGCAGCATCGCGCACTTCTGCGCCCATAGGTGGTGCACTGCCTTGTGTTGTGCTTAATGAAATCAGCACCGCATGGCCCTGTAAGGTTGAGAAATTAACTTTGCTCACTGCCCCGGCGTAAGGCACCACGCGCTGGCTCCCTCCGCTCAATTCGGCGTCGGCACGCATGTTGAGTGTGTCCAGGCTCACGGTGTTTTCACGGTAGGGCGTCAATGACGGCAGCAATGCGTAACCGTTACGGTCAATCACCGCGCCTTGCCCGTTTTGCACCACTGCACCCTGAGCGCCTTCGGCATGGATCAGCGCAAAAGTGTCGCTGGTGTAAGGCCCCGCCGTCAGGCCGCCGCTATGCAGCAACAACGTGCCAGAGGTGCCCAGTCCAAGCTGGCGATAGTGGTTCCCCTGACCGTAGTTGGCCCTTATCGCACCGAAGCGGGTGTTTTGCTGCAGGTTGCCGCCAAATGAGCTGGCCGCACCGCTGTCGCCACTGCGGTAATGCTCTGTGCCGGCATACAGTGAATAAGAGAAATCACGTTGGTCGCCAGCGGACCCCGTTAAGGAAACTGTCGATGCACGGCTCTGCTTTGACTGGTTGTAGTTGTAAGCGACCGATGAGAAACCCGAACCCCAGTTCAACGGCACAGAGACGTTGAATGACACCGTATTTTCGGTGTACTTCTGCTGACGGCTACTGTCCTGGTTATCATTGATGCTGATGTCATCCAGACGGGAGTTCCAGTAGGTACGTTGTCGCGCTACGTTGATGCCATAACTGATGGCTCGCCAGCTGTTGGTGTAGCCAAGTTGCAACTGCGTAATGCGTGATTGATTGTTGTAATAATCTGCGGTGCTGGCGCTCAGACTCACCAAACCCAATGCGTCCATTGACTGACTCAAGGTGGCAGAAAGGCGATTGCGTTGATTTAGCGAGTCAGAGAAATAATCGATCCCCGCCTGCTGCTGACGACGCACCCCTAAAACATCTTCAAGATCGCGAAAGCCGCGTGTGGAGTAGCGGTAAGCGGCCAGCACCAGGTTGGTGCCCGTCTCGAAGGTTTTGCTGTAACTCAGTTCTGCTCGCCAGCCTGAGGTGCGTTGATCGTTCTCTACTTTTGCCTGAGAGAAGGTGGTGTTGATCCCCAATGCGCCCACGTCCGTCGCCCAGACACCTCCCAGCAACCAGGCCTGATAATCTTCCGCTAAGCGCGATCCTGCGGTGGCCGTCAGATTATTACTGATGCCGTGCTGCAATACGCCTTCAAAAAATGGGTTGTTGACCGCGTAATACTGGCGCACCCGACCAAGGGCCAAAGAGTAGTGCCAGTTACCTGGACGCACCGAGTCTGGTACTGAAGCGTAAGGCACGGTGAAGGAGGCGATTTTGCCGTTGGCCTCGATCACTTCAACCTCGAAATCACCCTGACTGCGCGTGTTATAGAGGTCATCAATGATAAAAGGCCCCGGCGGAACCAGAGTTTCATACACCACGTGACTAAGTTGTTTGACTACCACACGCGCATTTGATGAGGCAATACCGTGAATCTCAGGGGCGTAGCCACGCCGTCCTTGTGGGCGCATGCGTTCATCGGAGGCAAGTTTAATGCCGTTAAATGCCAGGCTGCCAAAGAGCGATCCTTCGGTATAACTATCGCCAAGGGTGACCTGGCTATTCAGGGCTTCGATCGGTCTTTGTACCCAGGTTCTGACCGTGTTGTAGCGATAGCGGCTCTCTCCCTGGCTGTTGTTGAGATAGCGGAAGTTACCTTGATGGCGCAGTTGCCAGGTCGCCAGGTTCGTGCCTGCGGTAATGCCGCTCCATAAGTACTGATAGCGGTAGCCTGATGCGCTGTTGTCCGCCCAGGTGTAGTTGGTGTTGTGGCGCAGAAACAGCGCAGTCATACCCTGGTCCCACTGCTCGGAGGGGATGTACCCCCTAGGCGTGCGATTAAGCGCGGACATGGGCAAGATGATGTTCAAACGTAAAGCCGCGGAATCAAATTCCCAGTTCCCTTGGGGTGTCCATGCCGCCAGAGGCGCGCAACCTGCAACCGCCGTTTGGCTGGTCGCTTGTTTAATCTGCATCATTTTCACCAGCGACAGCGGCAAGCAAGGTTCTACGGCCTGCTTTCCAGCAGCAGGCAGGAATTCCAGCTTTAGGCCAGAGGAGACCAGCTTATTATTGAGATAAATATCCACCAGGTATTGCCCCGCAGGCAAAGTTCCATGATTAAATTGTTCAATGTTTTGACCAAAGGCTGACCCTTTAAACAATGACGAATCAAAATAATATTCATCACTCAGAGCCGGTGTTGAAAAAGAGAATGAACTAGTCAGCAAGAAAAAAGGTAATGTTAATTCACGGTAAGTGGATGGAGTAACGTTCACTTATTCTTGCTCCCTGATCGTTAATTGCGTCGATACGCACGGTGCCTACACCCTGTAAGCGCTGTTTGGTATTGGGAAACCAGCAAGTTTGCTGCGAAAAAGGAGCCACCATTTCGGGGTCGCAGAGATGCGTTTGCTGCCCGACCTGTAAGTTGACGGCGACCAGGGAAGCAAACCAAGGCTGCGCGTTATCAATCTCTATTCCGTTACCTCGTTGCTTATCAAACAGGCTGCGAACGGTGATTCCTTGCAAAATGTTGTCAGGTTTACCCATGCCGGCAGGGCGATAGAAAAGCTTGATGCGATTACGCAGCATCACCGTCATCGCATTCTGTTTGCCAGTGGTCGTTTTTTCTGCAGGCGGAATTTGTAGCATGTTGAACCAATACATTGATTCGCGATCCTGCGGTAATGAGCGTGATTGGCTAAACACCACACGGGCCACTTGTCCGGCTTTCGGTTGGATGCGAAATACCGGGGGCGTAATAATAAAAGGTACGCTGCTTATTTGCTGTGGTTGGGCATCAACATCTCCATCATCAAACCAGGCCTGAATCAGATAAGGGATGTTGTCGCCATTTTTGAATTGAATATCGACAGAACTGGCCGTTCCCGGATAAATAATACGGCTGCCTACTAATGTCACACTGGCATTGGCTGAATTCAGTGCGGTGCCCAGTAATAAACAAGACAAGATTTTGCGTAAAAACATAGACACTATTCCATGATACACAGTGTGGCCCTGAATAAGATGAGCCACACTGTTGCGTTATTACTGGTAGGTCACGGCATATTGAAGAGAGGCCTCTACCGTACCGGCCGTGGCAACACCGTTGGCATAATATTGCGCGTTGTAAGTCGCTGAGGCTTCGGTTTCGCCTGCGGCCAGCGTCAGGTCACCGCTACCGGTGTAACCGCCCGTTAAATTGATCACGGCATCTTTGCTATCCACCAGTTGCACCTCAACGTTAGTCGCGGTACCGGTATTGGCCAGGTTGCCATTAGCCGTCACGTTATTGCCGACAAAGACCGTTGAGATTTTGGTGGATGCGGATGCATCTCCCGTGCAGCCGGTTAATCCCACCGTGAAGGCAGTTTGCCCCGCCGTGTCACCGCTGGCTGCCAGGTCAGCCTTGCTGACGGTTGGCATCAATACCACCGGTGAGGCCGCATTACCGTTAACTGAGATCGAGCAGGTTTCATCTGCCACTTCGCCTTGGAAATTGATGGTATTGTCCGATGCTGCAAACGCAGAGGCAGAGAACAGTGCACTGGAAACAACCAGTGCGAGTAATGATTTATTTTTTTGAGTCATCATCGTGTAATCCTTTTACTTAGTGACCCGAGAGCAGCTGATTAAAGCTGGTGCCGGTTTTCCTACGAATGGAATCTTTAATGTTGTAAATCTTCTTCATGTCATGATTCATGGCGACTGAGATTGAAGAGAGAGAGTTTCCTTTGAGCGCTAAATCAAGAAAATCAACCTCTTCATGGGAGAGTGCGTTGACTCTCCGTGTTGCACCTCCTTTCAAACCATAATAAGTACTGTTGATCGTTTTCTTAATATCGACCAGTTGGTCCTCGCAATAGATAATCGAGTGGATTCCCTCTCTCTTTATCCAGTGTGCCGCTAATGCGGACAATGCCCGATCGGACACGAGCACGATCGTTAAGCCGGTCGATTTAAGGTACTCAATCCAGTTCTTATTGGTTAAATAACGTATGTTATGAATCGAAAAATCAACGAATATACATCCACGGCAAAATACACTTTCGTAGCGCCCTGCCACTAAAGACAACACACCTTTCATCAGAAAGTGATTACTGTCAGGCCAGACGGCGATTTTTTGTATTGGGCAGCGATGAAGAATATCGTTGTTTCGATCCGTTAGCTGGCAGCGATATTTGCAACTGGCGCAGCGTATGTCCTCTTTGGTTGTGTTTCTCATAACTGACTCATCCGCTCCATGAAGAGCTGCGGATATCCTGGCAGGATAGTTGTTTTCATTCAATGGGTTAAGTAAGTGTTCTGATTTTTGGCATCAGAATAGTCTTAGGTCATACGGTTAAAGTTTCACAGGAATGTCTTTGTCTTTTCTGAAGTTGGGCAATGGCATTCACTTGCATACCTATAAAGAGGTAAGATTTTTCTAATTTCTCCAGGATTAATTTTGAAAGTAACAGAGTAAGATCAAATAATTTATAGCACTTAATGCTAAATGCCTTGGTGATCCAGACGCTGTTAACCATCAAAGTAATGTGGGTAAAACGTTATAGTTCATATTCTTTTTTCCGGTATAAATTTAAATTGGTTGATGGTTTTCGAGTGAGATTATTGCTTTCTCAAGGGTTTTTCTGAATTGTCAGAATATTGTCTGCAAGGTTTCAGGAGTTATTAACCGGATTAGGATTATTCTTACATTTGATGTGTTATGACTTTGATCCGAAAATGTCCGGATTAAAGGGGGTGTTAATCCACAGAGTGGTGTGCTGCGCTGTTGTATTAGGTTTATTAACCAAATTCGATGTAAGTGGAAGCAGTAATAATCATTTAATGATGATATTCAGACGTTTTATAAATAAACCGATTAGTGATTTGTTCATCTTAAATGGTCAATTCAGCATGGATTATTTTTTCCCCGATAGGGTTATGATTATTGTTCGTTTAATAATGATTGAAACAACATTCTCATGAATCTGGCCAACGGCATTCATCGCTCATCGTTTGCGCCAGCGCCGCCGCCGCGTGGGATAAGTGGTGTTGTTTCAAACGCAGAATGCCAACGCGGCGTTCAATGGTGGGTGCCACCAATGGCACACACACCGCGCCCAGTTCCCGCATCTGCTGAATGCAAAGCGCCGGCACTGCGCTTGCACCCAAGCCGCTGGCCACCATTTTGCCTACTGTGACTAACTGATGGCTTTCATAGGCCACATCCAAACGTTTTCCCGCCTGCGCCAGAGACTGTTCCAGTAACAGTCTTACCGCCGAGGGGCGTTGCAAAGTAATGAAATCCAGTTGCAGTAATTCACGCCAGCTTAGCTGGGACTTATTTGCCAATGGACTTTCAGCGGGGACCACGGCGACAAAGCGATCGCTGCCCAACGGCGTGAAATGCAGTGAATCGGCAAGCTCAGGCTCGAACGCCACGCCCATCTCCACACGTCCTTCTTGCACCATTTCCAACACCGTTTCGTTGATCACGTCATGCACCGCAATATTGACGCCGGGATAGCGTTGACGAAATGCCTTTAGCACAGCGGGCAGTAAGTTGCCGGCGAAAGAGGGCATGGCGGCTATCGACACTTTCCCAAGTTGCAACGTAAAGCGCAGGTGCATCGCCTCTTCGGCATTTTCCCAATCCGCCAGCAGTCGCCGTGCCATGGGGAAAAAGATCTCGCCCTCCGGTGTGAGCGACACATGACGGGTGGTACGCATGAACAACGGCCCCCCCAACGCGCCTTCCAATCCACTGATCGCCAGGCTCAGGGCAGGTTGTGAAATTGCCAGTCGCTCACTGGCCTGGGCGAAGTTTAAAGTGTGAGCCACCGCTAAAAACGCGCGTAACTGCTTGATAGTCATTTTCATTTTTTAATTTGTTAACTTTATGTAAAACAACGATTAACAACCTATTAATAAAAAAAGTAAATGAAAAGTGCATAAAAACAAAATTAACAAATCATTTCTGTGACGTGAGGATGGCTTTATCCGGCGAATTCAGGAGAAGCACGGCAATGGCAGGTTTAGATAAACGCGTCACCAGTTATCAGCAAGCGCTGGCGGGGTTAGAAGACAACATGACGGTACTGGCAGGGGGGTTTGGCCTGTGCGGCATTCCAGAAAACCTTATCGCTCACATTCGCCAGCAGGGCGTGAAAGGTCTGACAGTGGTGTCGAACAACTGTGGTGTAGATGGATTTGGCCTCGGCTTACTGCTGGAAAACCAGCAAATCAAAACCATGATCGCTTCTTACGTGGGTGAAAACGCGCTGTTTGAGCAGCAGATGCTGAGTGGTGAGTTGGAAGTCATCCTGACGCCTCAGGGCACGCTGGCCGAAAAAGTCCGGGCGGGTGGGGCGGGTATTCCCGCGTTTTATACCGCCACCGGTTACGGTACCCCCGTAGCAGAAGGTAAAGAAGTGAGAGAGTTTGACGGACGCCATTACATTCTGGAGCAGGCGATTCGCGGTGATTTTGCCATCGTCAAAGGCTGGAAGGCGGACTGGTACGGCAATGTTATCTATCGCCACACGGCACAGAATTTCAATCCACTGATGGCGATGGCCGCGCGCGTCACGGTGGTGGAAGTGGAGGAGATTGTCGCACCCGGTGAGCTCGATCCGGCGGCCATTCATACGCCGGGCATCTATGTCGATCGCGTCATTCAAGGCAATTTCGAGAAACGTATCGAACAGCGCACCTTAAGAGCAGGAGGCACCGATGCTGACGCGTGAACAGATGGCGCAACGTGTGGCTCAGGAGTTGCGTGATGGTGATTACGTCAACCTCGGCATTGGCATGCCGACACTGGTCGCCAACTACGTACCTAAGGGCATGGACGTGATGATGCAGTCAGAAAACGGGTTGCTCGGCATGGGGGCTTTTCCCACTGAAGCGGAGTTGGATGCCGACATGATCAACGCTGGCAAGCAAACCGTGACAGCACGCAAAGGCGCAGCGATTTTCGACTCCGCACAATCCTTCGCCATGATTCGGGGTGGCCACGTTGACCTCACCGTGTTGGGAGCGCTGGAAGTCGATACCCAAGGCAGCATCGCATCGTGGATGATCCCTGGAAAAATGGTGAAAGGCATGGGTGGAGCAATGGATTTAGTCGCCGGGGCCGAGAACATCATCGTAATGATGACCCACGCCTCAAAGCATGGTGAATCGAAACTGCTTAGCAAATGTACCTTGCCGCTTACCGGCGTCGGTTGTATCCGCAGAGTGATCACCGAACTTGCCTGGCTGGAAATTGAAGACGGTGCCTTTGTACTGCGTGAATACGCGCCGGGTGTGAGCATCGAAGAGATTCGCGCCAAAACGGCCGGAGCACTGCGCGTGGCGGATAATGTGCGGGAAATGATCTTTACCCAGCAAAACCCGGAGGCGTTATGAATGAGTGCGTGATTGTTGCGGCGACCCGCACACCGATTGGTCGCTTTCATGGCGCGCTGGCGACGCTTTCCGCCGTTGAGTTGGGGCAAAGGGTGATCGCCGCGCTGTTGGCGCAGACCCAGGTCGATCCCGCGCAGATAGATGAAGTGATCATGGGACAAGTGTTGACTGCGGGTTGCGGGCAAAACCCAGCGCGCCAGGCTACTGTCGCGGCCGGTGTGCCCTATAGCGTACCTGCCACCACGCTAAACATGGTATGCGGTTCGGGGCTGAAAGCGGTGATTCAGGCAGCGCAAGCGATCCAGAGTGGCGCAGCCGACATCATCATTGCCGGTGGTCAAGAGAGCATGAGTCAGTCGCCCTATTTGCTGCCCGATGCACGCGGTGGATGTCGTTTAGGCCATAGCCAGTTAGTTGACAGCGTGATCCATGATGGGCTGTGGGATGCCTTTAACGATTACCACATGGGGATCACCGCCGAAAATCTGGCGGATGAGTATCACATCAGTCGTGAAGACCAGGATGCCTTTGCTTTGCAGTCGCAACAAAAGGCGGTAGCGGCACAGCAGCAAGGGCGCTTTCGCGCAGAGATCACTGCGCTCGAGGTGCCACAAGCCAAAGGCGAAGTGAAGGTGATCAGTGAAGATGAGCAGCCTCGTGCGGACAGCTCCGCAGAACGATTGGCGCGTTTGCATCCCGCATTCAAAAAAGAGGGGAGTGTTACCGCAGGCAATGCTTCCAGTCTTAACGACGGCGCAGCGGCAGTGATGCTGATGTCGGCACAGCGTGCCGCGGCGCTGGGGTTGCCGATCATGGCGCGTTTGACGGGGTGCGGTATCGCGGGGGTGGATCCTGCGGTGATGGGCATCGGCCCGGTTGCCGCCACGCAAAAAGCGCTCAAACAAGCGGGATGGACGCTGGATCAGGTGGATTTGATCGAAGCAAATGAAGGTTTTGCTGCCCAGGCGCTAGCCGTGGGGAAAGCGCTGCACTGGCGATCCGAGCGAGTCAACGTCAATGGCGGTGCGATAGCGCTTGGTCATCCGATTGGCGCATCCGGTTGCCGCATTCTGGTCACGCTGCTGCATGCGCTTGAGCAACGCCAGCTGCAGCGCGGTTTGGCCACGCTGTGCGTCGGCGGCGGCATGGGCGTGGCGTTAACGATTGAACGTTCTGAGAGATGAAAGTTGTAGCGGCGCAATTCATTGCGCATCTGCCAGCAGCGCCATCGCTGGAGTCAGCACGATCAATCGCGCCGCTACGGTAAAGAGCAATTATTTCATGATCAACCCTACAAAATAATAAGGAAGCAACATGAGTGTCGTTATTGCCCTCGCTGCGCTCGGATTGCTGATGTTAGCTGCCTATCGCGGCTATAGCGTAATTTTGTTCGCCCCGATCGCTGCGCTGTTAGCGGTGCTGTTAACTGAACCGGCTGCAGTCGCGCCGGTGTTCAGCGGTTTGTTTATGGAGAAGATGGTGGGCTTTGTGAAGCTCTACTTCCCGGTCTTTCTGCTCGGGGCCATCTTTGGCAAGCTGATTGAACTGTCGGGTTTCTCGCGTTCCATCGTCACAGCAGCGATTGCACTCTTAGGGCGTCGTCACGCGATCCCGGTGATTGTGCTGGTGTGTGCGCTACTGACCTACGGCGGTGTCTCGCTGTTTGTGGTGGCCTTTGCCGTGTATCCGTTTGCCGCGGAACTGTTCCGTCAAAGCAATATCCCCAAACGGTTGATCCCGGCAACGGTGGCATTGGGCGCATTTTCCTTCACCATGGATGCGCTGCCCGGTACGCCACAAATTCAGAACATCATTCCCGGCAGTTTCTTTGGCACCAACGCCTGGGCGGCGCCATGGCTGGGGTTGATCGGCTCGCTGTTCATTATTGTCATTGGCCTGCTGTGGCTGGATCGTCAACGCCGCCGGGCGCAGGCAAACAATGAACCTTACGGCATCAATTTAAAGAATGAGCCAGAAACGGCAGAAGATGTGCATTTACCGCACCCGCTGGTTGCTATTCTGCCGCTGATTCTGGTGGGAGTGCTGAATCTTCTCTTCACTTACTGGATCCCATCATGGTACGGCGCGCAAAGCAGCGTGACTTTGCCGGGGAATCCTATTCCTATCGTGACAGATATCAAGAAAACCACCGCGATATGGGCGGTGCAGGCAGCATTACTGAGCGGTATTTTGGTGGTGCTGATCTTCGGCTGGCGCAACATACGCGGGCGTCTGGCTGAAGGGAGCCGCACAGCCGTGGCGGGCGCGCTGCTGGCCGCGATGAACACCGCTTCCGAATATGGTTTTGGTGCGGTGATCGCCGCGCTGCCAGGATTTGTGGTGCTCTCCGGCGTGTTGCAAGCGATCCCTAATCCGCTACTGAATGAGGCGATCAGCATCACAGTCCTGGCCGGGATCACAGGCTCAGCATCGGGCGGTATGAGTATCGCGCTGGCCGCAATGGCCGAACACTTTGTGCAGGCAGCCCAGGCCACGGGTATCCCAATGGAAGTGCTGCATCGTGTCGCGGCGATGGCCAGCGGCGGGATGGATACGCTGCCGCACAACGGCGCCGTGATCACGCTGTTAGCCATTACCGGGTTGAGCCACAAAGAGGCCTATGGCGGCATCTTCGCCATCACCATCATTAAAAGTCTGGCAGTGCTGTTTGTGATTGGGGTGTTTTACCTCACCGGCATTGTCTAAAGGAGGATAATTCGATGCAGTTAACGGGAAAAGTCGCGCTGGTGACCGGTTCAACCAGCGGTATTGGTTTGGGGATTGCCGAACAGTTGGCGTTGCAAGGTGCAACAGTGATCCTTAACGGGTTTGGTGATGTGGACCAGGCTAAAGCGCTGATTGCAGCAACCGGCGCTGAAGTGGATTACCACGATGCGGATATGTCCGATCCCGAGCAGATTGCGGCGATGATCGCGTGGGTTGAATCGCGTTATGGAGCGGTGGATATTCTGGTGAACAATGCCGGGATTCAATACACCGCACCGGTTGAGCGATTCCCGGTGGAAAAATGGGATGCGATCATCGCGATTAACCTGTCCTCGGTGTTCCACACCAGCCGTGTGGTGTTGCCGGGCATGCAGGCGCGCGGTTGGGGGCGCATCATAAATATTGCCTCGGTGCATGGCCTGGTGGCATCGAAAGAGAAAGCCGCTTATGTCGCGGCAAAACATGGTGTGGTGGGTTTGACCAAAGTGATTGCGCTGGAAAACGCCACATCACCGATCACCTGCAATGCCATCTGTCCGGGCTGGGTGCTGACACCGCTGGTGCAGCAGCAGATTGATAAGCGCATTGCAGCAGGCGAAGAGCCTGAAGCGGCACGGCTCGCCTTGCTGTCCGAGAAACAGCCTGCTCAGGCGTTTGTGACGCCAGAACAGCTCGGAGCGCTGGTGCTGTTCCTCTGTAGCGAAGGCGGTGCGCAGGTGCGCGGCGCCGCCTGGAATATGGACGGCGGCTGGCTGGCACAGTAAGCCGAAGTCAGGGCCTTATCCACGCCGCAATACACTCTTTCATCACACGCAGGCGCTCATCGAGCGCCGCTTTGGCGCTGAGATCTTGCTGGTAGATGATGGATAGCGTGGACTGGTTAATCAGGTAAAAGAAACCCAGCGCCGAGATATTGATGTTGAGTTGCATCACATCAATATCTTCACGAACGCAGCCTTCTGTTCGGCCACGCGCCAGCAGTTGTTGCGTGATGCTGCTCCAACTCTGGTTAATCTGCACGGTGACATCAGACTCTTTCAGATGACGCGCTTTAAGCTGATTTTCACTGTTCAGCAGGCGGATAAATTCGGGGTTCTTAAGATAGTACTGCCAGGTAAACTCCACCAGTTGCAAGATGGCCTGATCGGCAGGCAGATGATCAAGTTTCAACGCCGCTTCCTGCTCACGGATATCTCGATAGGCTTCTTCAAGCACCCTGGTGAACAGGATATCTTTATTGGTGAAGTAGTAGTAAATCAGCTGTTTATTGGCGTGGGCGCGTTCGGCAATGCTGTCAACGCGAGCACCGTCAAATCCCTTCTCAGCGAACTCGGCGCGGGCGGCCATCAGTATCCGCACCTGCTTATCCGTCACCTCTTCAATATTGCTAGCCACGCGATTAACCAAAGCAGAATCCCCACACATCACTGTTTTTCTGAGCATTATAGTGCCTCTTTTTGCGCATAAAACAAGGGAGAAAGATTTTCAACTAACTAGTTGGTTATGTGAAACCGATCAAAGTCAGGCTGATTTTTGAACTCTATAGTGAAGTCATCAACCAGTTAGTTGATTGATTATGAATCAACGTGAGTTGAACGGTGAAAACAGATGTTGAGCATGTTACTTCCATCACAAACTACTTTGAGGTGTATTCATGGCGCAGATTCCAGTAGGCATCATCATGCACGGCGTGACCGGGCGAATGGGCAAAAACCAGCATCTCATCCGTTCTATCGTGCAGATTCGTCAGCAGGGCGGAGTCGCGCTGGCTAATGGCGACCGCCTGATGCCAGATCCGATTCTCATTGGCCGTAATGCGGAAAAAATCGCGGCGCTGGCGCGTGAGTATGGCATTGAGCGCTGGGGCACCAACATTGATGAGGCGCTTAACAATCCACATGACATCATCTTCTTTGATGCGGCCACCACCCAGGCGCGCCCGGCGCTGCTGAAAAAAGCCATCAGCAAAGGCAAACATGTCTATTCGGAAAAACCCGTGGCGATGGGACTGGATGATGCGCTGGACTTGTACCATTACGCGCGTGAAAAGGGCGTTTGTCACGGCGTGGTGCAAGACAAGCTCTGGCTTCCGGGATTGCAAAAACTGCGTCTGCTTAATGAGGCGGGCTTTTTTGGCCGCGTGTTGTCAGTGCGCGGTGAGTTTGGTTACTGGGTGTTTGAGGGCGACCAGCAACCCGCCCAACGTCCCTCCTGGAACTACCGCAGTGAAGATGGCGGCGGCATCATCCTCGATATGATCTGTCACTGGCGCTATGTCATCGACAATCTGTTTGGCGAGATCAAAAGCCTGAGCTGCATCGGAGCGACGCACATTCCGCAGCGCTGGGATGAGCAGCAACAACCCTACGTTGCCACTGCGGACGATGCGGTTTACGCCACATTCGAGCTGCATAATGGCGCGATTGTGCAGATCAATAGCTCATGGTGTGTGCGTGTGCGCCGCGATGATTTGGTGACATTCCAGGTCGATGGGGTGAAAGGTTCGGCGTTGGCTGGGCTGAGCGACTGTTTCACTCAGGCGGGTGTTAATACGCCAAAACCGGTTTGGAATCCTGACATCCGTCAAACACACAACTTTTTCGATGACTGGGCAAGCGTGCCCGACACTCAAGTCTATGACAATGCATTCAAAGTGCAGTGGGAACTGTTTCTGCGCCACGTTTGGGGAGAGGGCGTATATCGCTGGGATCTGCTGGAAGGTGCGAAAGGGCTGCAGTTGGTCGATCTGGCACTGAAAAGCTGGAAAGAGCGTCGCTGGGTTGATGTGCCATCGCTGGAACGCTGAGGAGAAGAAGATGAGCCAACCCGATCCGCATCAATTGTCTTTGAACACCGCCACCGTACGCCAGCAGTGGGATTTACGCCAAATCATTGAAGGCTGCGCCCGCCATGAGATTCGCGGCATCTCACCGTGGCGTGACCAGGTCGCAAAGCTTGGGCTGCGGGAAGCCGCACGGCTTATCCGTCATCACCATCTGGCTGTCAGTGGCTACTGTCGAGGCGGTATGTTCCCTGGCATCGATCAGCAGGCACGTCAGGCGACCTTGAGCGATAACCAGCGAGCCGTGGATGAAGCCCTGGAGTTGGGGGCGCAATGCCTGGTGCTGGTGGTGGGCGGATTACCGCCGGGATCGCGGGATTTACCCGGTGCGCGACAACAAGTGCGCGATGGGCTGAGCGCCTTACTGGAGTATGCCCGTGCCGGAGGAATGCCGCTGGCTATTGAGCCGCTCCATCCGATGTATGCCGCCGACCGTGCCTGTATCAATACTTTAAAGCAGGCCAACGATCTCTGCGACGAGTTGGGTGATGACGGGCTGGGCATTGCGGTTGATGTCTATCACACCTGGTGGGATGCCGAGTTTTATCAGCAAATCGCCCGCGCGGGCCAGAAGCGGCTGCTGGCATTTCATATTTGCGACTGGCTAAGCCCAACGCAGGACCTGCTCGAAGATCGCGGCATGATGGGCGATGGTGTGATTGATATTCGGGCGATGAGAACGGCGGTGGAAGCGCAGGGCTATCGTGGGTTGCATGAAGTGGAGATTTTCTCCCGCCTCAACTGGTGGGTTCAGGATCCGGATGAGGTGCTCAAGACCTGCAAGGCTCGCCATCTGGCGCACGGTTAACCGTATCTGACAGAGCTGAAAAGCTGTTTTCGTCGGTCTAAGAGATTGTCGAGGAAAAGATGAATACAGATACCCGAAAAATGATTTTGGTCACCGTGCTGTGCGGCCTTGGCTACATGATGTACTCGGTGGATCGCATGACGGTGTCATCCGCGATTGGCTTGATCGCCGGTGATTTTGGTCTCGGTAAAGCAGAAAGCGGCATTCTGCTCTCCTCCTTCTTTTTTGGCTTCATCCTGTTTCTGTTTATCGCGGGCATTATTGCCGACAAGTTAAGTGGCAAGCCGGTGCTCATTCTCGGTCTGATGATGTTCTCCCTTGCCACGCTCCTGACGGGCGTGGCGGGAAGTTTTACCAGCCTGATCTTCTATCGCGTCATGACCGGTATCGGTGAAGGCATCTTCTGGCCCGCTGCCTCGCTGGAAGTCGCGAACGTCACCAGTGAGAAACAACGTACCACCGTAATGTCGTTGTATTGGATGGGTTATCCAATTGGCGGCTTTCTCGGCACCTGGATGGGTGCCATGCTCGGCCCGATTTTTGGCTGGCGCGTGGTGTTTTATGTTGCGGGGGCGATGGGGATGGTAGTGGCTCTGCTCTATCTGCTGTTGGTGAAGAATGACCGCAAGCCCGCTGCGCTGATCGCGCGTCAGGCTGCGGAGCGAGTGCCGCTGAAAACTTTGTTCCGCCATGCCCCGGTATTGCTGATGGCGGCCTTCTATTTCGTGCTGTTAGCGGGCTGGTGGATTGTGTTGCTATGGGCACCCAGCTACCTGATGCAGGTGAAAAATCTGTCGATCGGCACCGCCGGAACTATCGCTAGTCTTCTGGGCATCACCGGTGCGCTGGGCGGCTTTGTGCTCGGGCGCTATTGCGATAAAGGCGATTTCAAACGTCGTCGCACCCTACTGATGAGCATCACCTTTGTCAGCGGGCTAGTGATGGCCGCAATGTCCTTCAATCTCTCCGTGCCGCTGGTCATTGTTCTGGTCTTGATGCTGGGTTTCCTCGGCTATCCCATCACCCCGATTGTGCTGTCACTGACCGCTGAACTGGTTCCGCCATCGCTACGCGGATCAGCCATTGGATTTGTCATGAATATGGGCATGGCGGCCGGCGGTATCTCACCGATTGTCGCAGGCTACTACGCGCAGCATTACAGTTTGCAACCGGTGTGGCTGGCGGCGGCGTTGGTGATTGTTTGTAGCAGCGTGGTGTTGCTGGGTGTGCGGCGCATGCCTGTAGCTACCACAAAAAATGCACAGGACGCTCTGCCGTCTGGGCATCTGGCTAAACATTGAAAGAAGGATGAGAACCATGACTGTCAGCCATAAAGTACGTTTACTGGATCGCCACGGGCAGCCTTACAGCTATGTATTGCAGGGCGAACGCAACTGGCATCTGCCAGCCAAACCCACCTTTAACCGACAAGTGTATGCGGCAGCACATGTGGTGGCCGATCCCCAACGCATGCAGAATCCGCACAGTGATATGGCGATTGACTGGGACGCCACGCTCGCCTATCGCCGTCATCTGATGTCGCTGGGATTGGGCATAGCCGAAGCGATGGATACCGCCCAGCGCGGCATGGGGCTTAACTGGACAACTGGGCTGGAACTGATCCAGCGTAGCGTGGAGCAGGCAAAAGCTTATCCGGGAGCTTTGATCGCCAGCGGCGCAGGAACCGATCATCTGACCGATTTTACCGGGTTAACCTTGCAGGATGTGATTGCCGCCTATGAACAGCAGATAGCCGCGATTGAAGCCTGCGGTGGCCGCATCATTCTGATGGCCAGTCGTGCGCTGGCAGCGATTGCCACCGGGCCGGATGATTACATCAAAGTTTATGGCACGCTGCTGCGCCAGGTAAAAGAGCCGGTGATCTTGCACTGGCTGGGCGACATGTTTGACCCCGCGCTGCGCGGATATTGGGGGGGGAATACCCTCCACGCTGCGATGGAGGTGTGTCTTGCCGTAATTCGAGAAAATGAGGCGAAGGTCGAGGGGATTAAAATCTCTTTACTGGATAAAGATCGCGAAATCGAGATGCGTCGCCAGTTGCCTGCTTCGGTGAAAATGTACACCGGGGATGACTTCAACTATCCCGAACTGATCGCGGGGGATGAACAAGGTTATTCTCACGCGTTATTAGGCATTCTGGATGGCATTGCACCGGCGGCAACCAGCGCGCTACATGCGCTAGCGCAAGGCGACCGGGCGACCTTTGACAAAATCCTGTCTCCAACTGTCCCGCTGGCACGCCATCTCTTTTCCGCTCCCACCCAATATTACAAAGCAGGGATTGTGTTCCTCGCATGGCTGAACGGCCATCAACAACACTTTACGTTGTTAGGTGGCCTGCAAAGCGCCCGCAGCTTAACGCATTACTGTGAAGCCTTCCGTTTGGCTGACCAGGCCGGATTACTGGAAAATGCTGACATCGCCTCGGAACGCATGTGGCTGTTGGCGAAACTGCACGGTATTTAAGCTGCGATACATAAGCTTCACGCGGGCGGTATCAGGCCGCTCGCTCTCTTTCAACCACGCCTTCTACCACGTTTTTTCTTCTCTGATATCAAATCACTGTCGCCATAAGAAACACCTATCATCAAGAAAATACACTAATAACAGCTACATATATTGAATTTAACAAAACTGTGACATCGCACAATATACATATAACATATTATGTTTTATAAATACTGACATAACATTACAGTTAAGGTTCTGGAGGCGTTGATGAGCACTATTCCGTCAGGAAATACCCGCAACAGCGTTGGGCAAGAAGAGCGAAAGTTCAAGCGATCGATCGGCTTGATGTCTAACTTCTCGCTGGGATTCACCTATTTATCACCCCTTACCGCCGTCTATTCTCTGTTTGCCTTAGCCATGACGCTGGCAGGCCCACCTTCTATCTGGTGGATTTTGATTGCCGCAGGTGGCCAGTTGTTGGTGGCGATGGTCTTTGGTGAGGTCGCCTCACAATACCCGATCACCGGAGGGTTATACCCATGGTCGCGTATTCTCTGGGGCAAAAAATATGCCTGGATTGCCGCTTGGATCTATCTTTGGGCGCTGGTGGTCACCATTACCTCGATTGCCGAATACAGTTCAACCTTTGTTGCCTCGCTATTAGGCTATGAACAAACCGCGATCAACTTGTTGATGACCTCGGTTGTGCTGCTATTAATGATGATGGCGATTAACCTGTCGGGCACCAAAAACCTGGCGCGTGTGGCCCGTATTGGCTTCTGGTGTGAAATTGTCAGCGTTATTGCACTCGGCATTTATCTCCTGCTGTTCCATCGTATGCAGCCGATCAGCGTGATTTTTGACTCCATGGGCGTAAGTGCCAGCGGCGGTTATACCTCCGCGTTTATGTCGGCATCCTTGTTAGGGCTGTTCATGTTCTTTGGTTTTGAAGCCTGTGGGAACGTGGCAGAAGAAGTGCAGAATGCCAGCCGTAAAATCCCGGTGGCGATGATTTTAAGTATTGTTTTTGGCGCGATCTCAGCGGTGATATCTGTACTGGGCTACCTGTTATCGTATCCAAATCTGCACGATATTGTGTCGGGTAAGATCCAGAATCCTATTCCTGAAATTTTGAATAATGCCCTTGGTCCGATGGGTGAGAAGATCTTCATTGTGGTTGCGGTGATTGCCATGCTCTCCTGCATTCTTTCGCTGCAAGCCGCGTTGAGCCGTCTGCTGTTCTCTTTCTCGCGAGACAAAATGCTGCCAGGCAGCAGTTGGATGGCGAAGATTTCGAAGCACGATGTGCCAGATAACGCCATGATTGTCAGCTGTGCCTTGCCACTGCTGGTGTGTATTTGGGTTTACTATCAACCGGATAACCTTGCACGTATTACCGCTTTTGCGGTAGTGGGTATCTATATTTCCTTCCAGATGGTGGTGCTGGCTGCTTTGCGTAAACGTCTGCAGGGTTGGAAACCTCAAGGAGAATGGAGCATTGGTCGTTGGGGGATCTGGGTGAATATCCTGGCGCTGATTTATGGTTTAGGCGGTATCTATCTGTTGGTGCAACCTGGAGAGGGCAGCTTTGTCGATAAATGGATTGTGTTAATTGGTCTGTTTATTGTTGTGGCATCGGGGGCGTTATATATGTTTATTGCGCGCCCTTACAGTCAAAAAAGTCATGAACCGCATTACGATCTGAGCGCTATCAAAGAGTAATCACACTGGGTGAGGGAAGTCTCACCCACATCTCCGCTTTGCAATACAGCTTACACTCCATCGCCGGTGCCATGGGAAGGGAGCGGCGTGTCTGAAATATTGAATGGGAATAACCATGAACCTGAATTCAAGAACCAAGACAAAGCTTTCCATCTGGCAAGTCATTATCATTGGCATCGCCTATATGACACCGATGACGGTATTTGATACGTTCGGCATTGTATCTAAATTAACCGAGGGTCGTGTGCCGCTGGCGTATTTACTTGCACTGGCAGCCGTACTATTTACCGCTGTCAGTTACGGACGCATGGTGAAACTATATCCTTGCGCAGGTTCGGCTTATACCTACGCAAAAAATGTCTGCGGCAATAATATTGGTTTTCTGGTGGGTTGGTCATCCCTGTTGGATTATATCTTCCTGCCGATGATCAATTCGTTATTAGCGGGTATCTACCTGCAAACACTGCTGCCTGAAATTCCACCGTGGTTATCCATTCTGGCCTTCACCACGCTGATTACCTATATCAACTGCTGCAACATTAAAATTCTGGCAAACGTCAATTTCCTGTTTGTCGGCATGCCGGTGATTTTAATGGGTGTGTTTGTTTACCTGGTGGTGCACGATTTAAGTAGCGCGTATGGCAGCGGACGCGTGTTGACAGTGACACCGTTGTTCAACGGAAATGCCAGCATTTTGCCTCTCATTAGCGGTGCAGCCGTCCTGTGTTTCTCATTTTTAGGCTTTGATGCAGTCACCACGCTGTCGGATGAGACTGACAAGCCAGAAAGCGTCATTCCTAAAGCGGTGTTTTATACCGCACTGTGCGGCGGTGCTATTTTCTTCCTCGCCGCATGGTTTATTCAACTCTATTATCCCGATAACGCCATGTTTAAAAATCCCATGGAAGCGATGCCAGAGATTGTTTTATACGTTGGTGGTCGTTTATTCCAGACACTCTTCCTGATGGGGATATTACTAAATACGGTCGCGTCAGCCTTGGCTTCACACGCCAGCGCCGCACGGTTGCTGCATATCATGGGTAAGAACAATCCAGTGACAGCACCGGTATTGGGCTATATTCACCCGAAAACCCGGAATCCGCTCTATTGCGTATTATTAACCGGTTTTATTTCGCTCAGTTCGATATTCTTTGATCTCGATACGGCCGTCTCGTTAATTAGCTTTGGCGCGCTGGTGGCATTCAGTGCTGTGAATCTTTCCGTTATCGTGAAGTTTGCCTTTATGGATAAGCAAGTCACCGGATTCAATGACCTGTTTAATAATGTGTTGCTGCCGCTGTGTGGATTGGCATGCGTCGCGATGATGTGGGTCAATCTTGATCATGATGCCTTTCTGTTGGGATCGATTTGGGCGGTATTAGGGATTAGCTGGATTATTTACTGCAGTATTACCCAACGTGAAGTGATGATTTCTGAGTAGTGAATGAAGTGAAACTCACAGTGAATTGACCTGTGGTGTGATTAACTGACCGAGAATAACGTATGAACAGACAGATGGATTTAATTAAACCGGAATTAATGCGTGATGCGAAATTTACCCGACCGAGTCAAACAGCCATCAATGGTGACTGGAACTGGGTGAGACAATGTGATGAAACAGAGAATATCGATCCGGGAAATCCGGCCAATTACTACGAGTCGACGCTTGCGCCATGGATGCATTTTTCTCCGTTAGGGGGAGAGAAAGTGTGTGAATTCGTAGTCATTGGCGGCGGACTTCTTGGGGCATCCACTGCGTTGCATTTGGCTGAAGCGGGCATTGAAACCGTGCTTCTGGAGAAGAATGCGATTGGTTCTGGCGCGTCAGGGCGAAACGGAGGACAACTCACCCCCGGACTGGCGCGTTGGGAAGCCGAATCGATGCTGGATAACCTCAGTACGGACGAAGCGCGACGTTTATGGCACTTCACCTCGACCGAGGCGATGTCACTGATTGATGATATTGCCAGCCGATACCATCTCGACCTCGACCGCCAGCGCGGCCATATCACGGCTGCGGTGCACCCTGGCCATATGAATGCGCTGGTGCAGGCTGCCGATGCGCGCCGTTTTCTGGGAGACAACCATGTCGCCGTGTTAGGGGGATACGAGCTGCAAGAACACATCAGATCGGAAGCCTACTACGGCGGTGTTCTGGATGATCTTGGCGGCCAGATTCATTCACTGGCGCTCAATCGTGGGCTGATATACGGCTTTGTGATGAATGGCGGACAGGTTCACGAGCAAAGTGAAGTGATCCGTATTGAGGAGTTCGGCGGCGTTACCCATGTCCATACGGCAACAGGGATGATCACTGCCACCAAGGGCGTGGTGATTGCGGTTCATGATGCCACGCATACCTTACTCAATGAAAACAACGCCACCACCATACCGTTTTATACCTACGTTGGCGTGACATCACCGGTGGCTGGCGGTACGAAAACCTTGCTCCCGACAGGCAAGCCCGTCTATGACACGCAGTTGCAAATCGATTATTACCGCCCGGTTCGCAATGAGCGTTTGCTGTTTGGCGGGCAAGGGACCGGTATGCGCTGGGATGATACCCGCACGGTGGATTACCTCACCTCGCGGTTACGCTCTGTGTTTCCTGAACATGAAGAACTGCAGCTCGATTTTGCGTGGAGCGGCACCACGGATTTAACGCTAAACGGCGCTACCGACTGCCGTAAAGGCGGGAAGAACGGCAAAATTTACTCCGTGCATGGCTGGAGCGGACACGGCATTGCGCAAACGGTACGAATTGGAAAAGCGATTCGTGATGATATCGTCAAGGCCAACAGTGATTTCTCAATGCTGACCGCGATAAAACACACACCGCTGATGATTGGACGAAAACTGGCGCCAGTGGCTATTCCTCTGGCGAAAACGTTACTCGGCATCACCGCCAAACTGGCACCGGGAAAAATGATTTCGTTTTAATCGTGACCCTGCCGCATCTGCGGCAGGGATTTACAGGAAAGTGATTTTGCAGAAATTGTTTTGCGTAGTTTGATAGGTCGCATCAATATTGACCAATGAACCGGTGCGATATTTAAGATGGCTGGAGAATATCACCCGATTATCATTATTAGTAATGATCACTTTACTGCTGGTCTGTTTAACCATCGGCAATAACGCCTCTTCTATACGACTCACTAATATGTCCACCGCTGCCACGCCGACCATATTTCCGTCAATCAGTACAGGCGACGCCGCCGTAATGGTATACGCAGACGTACAGACATAATCGACATAAGGTCCGTGTAAATAAACGTCTTCGGCATCTGGCGTATTTTTAAACCATTCAAAGGTACTGAAATCTAACCGTTGCTGTGTTGCCTGATCGAGGTCTAAACAAGATTGCTGGTTGCTTTTGGGATTTTTAAACCACCATTCCAGAAACCAGTAAGGTTGCGCGAGGTTTTCGGTTGCCAGATGGCTGGCAAATCCCGCTCCTGAGCAGTATTGGCTGTCCAGTAAAATTTTCTCAATCGCGGGATAAAGGCTTTTACGCAGGCTACTTTCGCGCTGCTTGTCAGAGGCAATACCGGCGACGGGAATCGCGGCTAAAGTATGGTTAATACTGGCCGAGAGATCTTTAGTCGACATGGTTACCGCGGCGAACAGATCTTCTAAGGTATTAACGATTCGCGTGTGGTGACTGACTTCGCTCACGGTTTTCTCCTCACATCATCTCTTTAAAGCTTATTTTATATTCGATCAACCTTGAGGTTAATTCGCTAATCAATTCACTCGCCAGATTAACCGCAGCCAGTTCATCATGCCCAAGAAAGGCGGTCAACAACTTGCGATAAATATCGACGGAGGTGTGATGAGCAACATCTGATTTATATAAAAGTGTGACCAGTGATGCCCACTCAGATTGAATGATCAGTTCCTGACTGGCAATTCTGGCCGATTGGGAGTTTGCCGCAATCGTTAACAGACAACGCATATCCGCCTGACTGCGCATTTCTGCCGTGGTGGCCTGTTCCAGCGTGTCAACGAACTGGGTCAGGGTAGTGATGTCATTAGCGGTCATGCGGGTTGCAGCCAGTTTCGCCGCATGGCAGAAAATCGCACTGTGCCATTCCCCTAAATCAGACAGATATTCAGTGCTGATCATATTGAACGGGTGCTGTGACGAAGCCTGTTTATCAATGCTGTTGGCGACGAAACTGCCGCCATTGCGCCCGCGTACCGTATAGACCAGGCCATTAGCGCGCAACGTATTCAGCGCTTCGCGAATTGTGATGTGTGAAACGCCCATCATACGGGCTAAATCCGCTTCATTAGGCAGTTGCTCATTCGCTTCGAGTAATCCTGAAACGATGGCATTCGCCAGTCGCTGCACGATCTGATCGGAACGGCTGGACTGCCCAATAGGGGAGAAAATCACTGCATGAGTAATCATATTCCTCGTGATTTCTTATTTGTGTCGGGAAGGGAGGTTGCACATTCATAACATAAAACATCCACATTGGAAACAATGAGTTGCCGTATCCCATCACAATCCAGCATGGCAAAAATCCGTGTAATCAGTCGCTTAAATAAACAGCTTGTTAAACAGGCTTTTGCTGATGATTTGCATGCCAATTATGCGAGTGCAATCAAATTAATGTGAAACAAACGTTGCCTGAATTGTGATCATAATGATAAAACCTAATATGTTATATGATTAAAGGAGCCTGTCGCATGCGTAAGATAAAACACTTTATCAATGGAGCCTTCTTTGAGGGTTCTGGCAGTGAGACTTTTGAATTGGTCAGCCCGGTGAGTGGTGAAGTTTATGCACTTTCCCCGCTAGCCAATCAAGATGACGTCAATGCGGCTTATGCTGCAGCTAAAGACGCTTTTCAAATCTGGAAACAGAGCACACCGAGTGAACGGCAGCGTGCATTGTTGCACCTGGCGGAGGCGATTGAACAACACTGCGATCGCATCGTCGATATCCAGAGCGAAGAAACGGGGCAACTCAAGCACTTCATTCGTCAGGAAGAGATTGCGGCATCCTGCGATGCGATTCGTTTCTTTGCTGGTGCTGCGCGCTGTCAGGAAGGAAAAGCTTCAGGTGAATACCTGGCGGGATTTAACTCCACTATTCGCCGTGAGCCACTAGGGATTGTTGGTCAGGTCACACCGTGGAACTATCCGTTCATGATGGCGGTGTGGAAGATCGCCCCAGCGCTGGCAGCGGGCAACACCGTGGTACTGAAACCCAGTGATACCACACCACTCAGTACGCTCTTGCTCGCTGAGTTGGCTGCCCCCTTTTTCCCGGCAGGGGCGATCAATGTGGTGCTGGGTAAAGCGGCAACCGGTTCACTGGTGGTGTCGCACGGCGATGCTTCGCTGGTATCCATCACCGGTTCTGTTCGTGCCGGAATGCAAGTGGCGGCTTCCGCTGCGGCCAATCTGACTAAAGCGCACCTTGAGTTGGGCGGTAAAGCCCCGGTTATCGTGTTTGGTGATGCCGATATCGACAAAGCGGTGAAAACCGTCTGCGCAGCAGGCTTCTTTAATGCCGGGCAGGATTGCACCGCCGCCACGCGAATTTTGGTTGAAGAGAGTCTCTATCCCGTGTTCCTCGATAAACTCGTCAACGAAGCGCGTAGCATCCGCTTTGGTCAGCCGGGGGATCAAGACGCATTCTATGGTGCGCTGAATAGTCAAAACCAGCTGGAGCAGGTGAAAGGCTTTATCGCTCGTTTGCCTGCACACGCACGTATTGAAACCGGAGGGAAAGCGGGTAGTGGTCCTGGCTTCTATTTTGAACCCACCATTATCTCGGGTCTACAACAGAACGATGAAGCCATCCAACACGAGGTATTTGGGCCGGTGATGACCATCCAGACCTTTGCCTCCGAGTCCGAAGCGCTGTCGATGGCGAACGATGTGGAATACGGTTTGGCCGCCAGCATCTGGACGCGCGACCACCGCCGCGCACAGCAATTCAGCAGCGCACTGGACTTCGGCACCGTATGGATCAACAACCACATTCCACTGTGTGCCGAAATGCCGCATGGCGGCTTTAAAAAATCCGGTTATGGCAAAGATCTCTCAGCGTATTCGTTAGAAGAGTACACGCGCATTAAACACGTAATGAGTGACTTAACGTAAAAGCGAGTATTAATGATGAAAAAAATAGCAATGGTTGCGGCGTTATTGGTTTCTTCGAGCTGTTTCGCCAGTGAAACACCGCTGGAAGTGGTGCAGCATTATATGGGCGCCTGGAATCAGCATAATGCCCATAAAGCCGGGACGTATCTGGCAAAAGATGTGACCTATTATGATGCGGCAGTGGGCACCCCCGTAACAGGAAACAGTGACGCTGAAAAGAATGTCATCAAAGCCTTAATTGATGGCGTGCCGGATTTGAAATGGCAGATGGTCGGAAAGCCGGTATATAACCACGACATTGTCGCCTTCGAGTGGGTTTTCTCAGGCGTCAACAGCGGTGAGTGGGCGGGCAGCCCAGCGACCAATAAACCGATTAAATTCCACGGTGTTTCATATATCAAAGTTAAAGATGGCAAAATTGCCTATCAAGGCGATTATTACGACTCAAAGAAACTCGATCAGCAATTAAAATAATTTCCTGTGATGTCTTCAATGCCATTAATAGATATGGCAGGCATCGTATCGTTTTAACAGAAGGTTTTTATTCATGAAAAACTCTGATTTTAATCAGCGTCGGCTGCAAGCGACACCCCGTGGTGTGGGCGTCATGTGTAATTTTTATGCGCAACAGGCAGACAATGCCACTTTAACCGACGTTGAAGGCGCGGAATATATCGATTTTGCCGCCGGTATTGCAGTATTAAATACCGGTCATCGCCATGCCAAAGTGGTAGAAGCGATTGAAAAGCAGTTGGCACAATTCACGCACACGGCCTATCAAATTGTGCCTTATGAAAGTTATGTTGGATTGGCAGAGAAGATTAACGAGCTGACGCCGATTCAAGGGGAAACCAAAACGGCATTCTTTACGACCGGCGCGGAAGCGGTGGAGAACGCCATCAAAATTGCCCGCTGTCATACGGGAAGGCCGGGGGTCATTGCCTTCGGTGGTGCTTTCCATGGCCGTACTTACATGACGATGGCGCTGACCGGCAAAGTGAAACCCTACAAAACCGGCTTTGGTCCTTTCCCTGGCTCTGTTTTCCATGCTGCTTACCCCTCAGACGCGCGCGGTATCAGCGTTCAGGAGAGTATCCGGTCGCTGGAATCGCTGTTCCAGTGCGATATCGATCCACAACAGGTGGCGGCGATTATCTTTGAACCAGTGCAAGGTGAGGGCGGATTTAATGTCGCTCCTGTCGAATTCGTGAGTACGCTGCGCGCTATATGCGATCAGCACGGTATCGTACTGATTGCGGATGAAGTGCAAAGTGGTTTTGCCCGCACTGGCAAAATGTTTGCTATGCAGCACTACGTGCATCAGGCCGATCTCATGACGATGGCAAAAAGCCTGGCGGGGGGGATGCCACTCTCGGCAGTGGCGGGTAAAGCGGCGATCATGGACAGCCCCTTGCCGGGCGGCTTGGGTGGTACCTATGCGGGCAACCCTCTTTCTATTGCTGCCGCCCATGCGGTAATTGATGTGATTAGCGAAGAACAGCTGTGTGAACGTGCGGTGCATCTGGGGGGTAAACTGCGCGCCGTACTGGAAGAGGCGCAAGAAGTGTGTTCAGCACTGGCCGATGTGCGTGGGGTCGGTTCCATGATGGCCGCGGAGTTCAGCGATCCTGCCAGCGGCAAACCTTCTGCCGAAGCGGCGCAGGCCGTGCAGAAACACGCGTTGGCGCAGGGCCTGCTGCTGTTAACTTGTGGTCAACATGGCAACATTATCCGCTTCCTCTATCCACTGACTATTCCTGAAGCGCAGTTCGATAAGGCCCTGGCTATCGTGAAAAATGCGCTCGAGAGCGTCTCTTAACAAGCGGCAGGAGAGGTTAAAGGAAAAATTGATCACTGACTGCAAATAAATCTCATTATCATCTATTATCCTATGGGGTTTGTTTGATTCATCTGCAATCAGGGAGGCAGTCAGTTATTTTGGCAATCCGCTATGTATTCTTATCCTGTCCTATACGTATTTCTTTATTAATCGCGCTTATTGTCCTGCAAGGTTTAATACCGGCACTGAATATTTTCATGACGGGACAAATTATTAATGGCCTGCAAGCGCCTGACGCCAGTAACAGCGATTTGATGAATACCATCGGCATATGGTGTCTTTCGCTATTGGGTATGCAGCTGATGCAGCCACTGGTGAATTTGCTACAGGGTGACGTGACGGAAATCGCCACGAGCTATTTTAGTGGCAGCATTATGCAACGAATGAACAGTTCTTTTTCGCTCAGCTTGTTTGACAATAAAGAACGTTATGAACAACTGGAGTTGTTAAAGAAAGAGGCCGGATATCGCCCGATCAATTTTATTATCTGCCTGATATATGCTTTCAGAGCATTGATTATGTCTGGCAGTTTACTGGTAGTGCTCATTAAATATTCGGGGTTAGGGGCGGCGATATGTGCGGTATCAGTGATACCACTTATTGTAATCAATTTACGCATCGAAAGAAAATACTGGGAGAATCTTATCCATAACTCCAAGGATTCCATCATTATGCGCTACGTCTATGGGTTGAGTATGGATAAAGGTTATCTTCAGGAAATCAGGCTTTATGGGCTGGGGAAATATCTGCTGGAAAAGTATAATCTGGCGGCAAAGCGTATGTTTCAGCGTATGCATGCGCAACGTCTTCGGGCGTTATTGTTACCCATCCCCGCCACTGTTTTAAGCCTGCTGCTGCTATTCCTGGGCGTCTATCTGTTTCTTAATACCTTACGTAGCAGTCACCTGGCTGTCAGCGGATTGGTCATGGTCTTTCAGTCTATTGTCATGATGAAGTCTCATCTCGATGAGATAGCCAACTATGGCGCGAATCTGAAAAGCACCAGTTCTTTCTTTGCCAGTTATCACTCGTTTATGACGGATGAAATTGAGCCGGTGCGCAACGGTGAAAAGAGATTATCCGACCATCAGCCTTTCGCCATTAACGTAAGGGGCCTGCGTTTTCAATATCAGGGACGCAGCACTCATGCCCTGAATAATGTCAATCTCACCATCAATGCTGGCGAGAAAGTGGCGATATTAGGCGATAATGGCAGTGGCAAAACCACCTTAATCAAGCTGCTGTTACGCATGTATGCGGCGGAAGAAGGTTCAATATCGGTGTCCGGCGTTGATCTTGAACAGTTGGATATTGAATATTATCGCCACCAAATTGCCACGGTGTTTCAGGAATATGGCAAATATGAGTTTCTGGTGGGCGAGAATATTGCGTTAAACCATTACGAGGCAGAAACGGAACGCCTTGACGCGCTGCTTAAACAAGTGAAATTTCCCTACAGCCTGAAAACCAAATTGGGGAAACAGTTTGGTGGTGATGAACTCTCGATTGGACAATGGCAAAAGCTGGCGATTGCCCGTGCTCTGTATCGAAACGCCAATCTGTTCATCTTCGATGAATTTTCATCATCATTGGATCCAGAAACCGAACATCGCCTGTTTAATGAGATATTAGCCTTAAATACCACGGTGATTGCGGTTACCCATCGGCTCGGCAACATTAAAGCGTTTGACCGTATTGTGGTGATGGCTGACGGTGCAGTTATTGAAAATGGTGACTTTACGACCCTCATCAATCAACGCGGAAAATTTTATGATATGTGGCATGCCCAGTTTAAATCGGTAATCGGCGAGGCGGTCTGATGAAAAGGATCGTCCCCGATTTTAGGAAATCGAGGACGCTGCTGCTAAGCGCGGGCCGTTAACCTGGCCCCTCACTCCCGGCAGCCAGTAAAGGCACCACCACATCACTGATCGGAGTGGCGATACCGTGTTTTTTACCGCGACGCTGTACCACGCCGTTGCGAATATCCCATTCAAGCGGGCGATTTGCCTGGCGATCGGCAAGAATTGAGGTACTTAAATCCGCGGGTGCGCGATGAAAGCCAGCCATAATTTCCTGAGGCACGCTATCACTTAAGTTTGCCCCTTCAGCTCGCGCCACGCTCAGGCACTCCTGCAGATAAGCCAGACCCAGCTCGGTAATCGTTTCGCGTTGGAACATACCTGCGCGACGATTGGCGAGCACCATCAAACCCGCTACGGCGTTTTGCAGCAGTTTGCGCCAGGCGATGGAGAGGAAATCCGTTTCCAGTTCAACTGTGCAACGGCTATCCCGCAAGGCTTGAACCACACGCTGCGCAGCGGGCACATCTGGCAAGGTTAAACGCGGTTTGGCGCGCAACCACACCGAAGCATCGGGTTCACGCTGGGCCGGAAACCAGACAACGGAAGGAAGTACCGTCGCACCATTGACCCACGGGGAGAGTTGTTCCACTTGCTCAACACCGTTTTGTAATGCACAGACCACGCTGTTTTCATCACACAATGCCGCCAGCCAAGACGCAGTTTCCGCCACCTGTGTGGTTTTCACCGCGACAAATACCAGGTCAAAGGGTTTAGCAATTTCAGCAGGGTTGCTCAATACCGGGCCGGGTATCACGATTTCCCCATCGTCATGGCGTAGCACCAATTGCTGATGTGCCGTGCGGCCACAGAGTTGCGGCGTTCGGTGCACTTCATGCAGGGCGGCTGCAACGGTAGTGCCGATGGCACCCGGCCCTACCAAGGCGATGCTTGGAAACTCAGACATGCGTGTATTCTCCTGTTAATCCTGTGCTGCCCGTCAGGTCAGCGTGAATTTGACTATTGAATCATGGCATTGTTACTCAACGATGTTCACAACAACGTAATCTGTTTCTGTTGCAACACCTGCCGCAGGGCGGCGTCAGGTTCCCCATCAACAATCAGCGTACTGGCGAGAGACAGATCGCCAATGGCAAAAGCCGATGCGGAATTGAGTTTTTCCTTTGACACCATGACCACCGTTTCTGCGGCACGGGCTGCCAACGCACGTTTTATGCCCGCCTCTTCGTAGTTGCCGGTGGTTAATCCGGCGGTTTTATGTACCCCCGTCACGCCCATGAAGAATAGATCGGCATTAATACGTGCGATGCCCTCTAACACGGCTGACCCCACGGCGACGACGGAGTGACGATAAAGCTGACCGCCAATCATGATCACTTCAACCTGTGGAAAATCCACTAACGCGACGGCGATGCTGGGACTGTGCGTCACCACGGTGAACGCCAACGCTTTCGGCAACAGTTGCACCATCTCTGCTGTGGTGGTTCCGCCATCAATCATCACCACCTGGCCGGGCTGGATGAGTTGTACCCCTTTTTGCGCAATCAAGCGTTTAGAACTTATTTGCACGTTTTTGCGTGTTTCAAAGGGAGCGATAGCCGCAGAAACCGGCAGTGCCCCGCCGTGTACCCGCTGCAGTAAACCATCGGTCGCTAACTCGCGCAGGTCGCGCCGAATGGAGTCTTCGGAAACGTTAAAGCGTTGGCTTAACTCGCTGGACATCACCTGTTGTTCTTCGGCAAGAATGGCGAGGATCTGCTGTTTACGTTGACTCGAGAGCATATTTTTAATCTTCGTGTTTTTGCTTGTATTTGCACGATTATGCATGTTAGCGTTTGTTTTGTCATCATCGGGAGGGCAAAACATGCAGCAGAAAGTGCGTAATATTCGTGAGCAGTTGTTATCCGACAACTGGTACACGTTAAAGAAATATACCTTTGAATTACAGCGTGCCGATGGTAGCTGGCAACAACAAAACCGTGAAGCTTACGATCGCGGCAATGGCGCGGTGATCCTGCTTTACAATCGCCACAAGCAAACGGTGGTGCTGACGCGGCAATTTCGTTTTCCCATTTTTATCAATGGCCATCATGGATTTTTGATTGAAGCGGCGGCAGGGCTTCTGGATAACGCGTCGCCGGAAGAGCGCATTATTGCCGAAGCGCAAGAGGAAACCGGTTATACCATCACGCACATTGAGAAAGTGATGGAAGCCTACATGAGCCCAGGATCGGTTACGGAAAAACTCTATTTCTTTATCGCTGAATATGCAGATGAAGACCGGCAGGGGGCTGGTGGCGGGGTGGAAGAGGAGGGGGAGGACATCGAAGTGTTGGAGTGGCCACTCTCGCAGGCGCTGGCGGCGATTCGCAGCGGGGAAATCATGGATGCCAAAACCATCATGCTGCTACAGCATCTGGCGTTAAACGTGCGATTTGAGGAGAACAAGCAATGATGATTTTGATTGCAGGCCCGGTTCGCAGCGGTACTAAGGAAGCGGCAGGTGCCGCTCCCACGTTATTGTCAGACCTGCGCCATCCCGCCATCGACAAACAATTCTGTCGCATTGATAAAGCTGGAGGCATCTGAAGCCAGGAAGGTGACCACGTTACCAATTTCACCGGGTTCACCTAAGCGACCCAACGGCACCTGTGCTGCAAGCGCGTCAAACAATCCCTGGCGCTGATCTTCCGGAACTAAGTCACCCAAACCAGGAGTGCGCACCGGGCCAGGGCTTACTACGTTAACGCGAATGCCGCGATCCTTCACATCCAACGCCCATGAGCGGGCAAAGTTGCGCACGGCGGCCTTGCTGGCACTGTAGACGCTGAACCCTGCGGTGCCCTGTATGGATGTGGTCGAGGCGGTCAGAATCACTGAGGCTTTATCACTCAGCAGCGGTAGCGCTTTCTGCACGGTGAACAGCACGCCGCGCACGTTGGTGCCGAAGATGCGGTCGAAGTGCTCTTCAGTGATCGCGCCGAGGGGCAACATATCGCCGCCACCGGCGTTAGCGAACAGAATGTCGAGTCGGCCTGCCTGTTTTGCAATCTGCGCATAGACCGCGTCAAGGTCACTGAGTAATGAGGCGTCGGCGCGAATGCCGGTTGCCTGTACGCCAATGCTGGCAACGGCTGCATCCAGTTCAGTCTGACGACGTCCAGTAATAAATACCTGAGCGCCTGCGGCGGCGAGCGCTTGTGCTGAAGCCAGACCAATACCGCTGGTGCCGCCAGTAACCAATGCAATTTTACCTTTCAATGATGCGTTCATGTTGTGCTCTCCAATGATTGATTAATGTGTGATGACTGCGTTGCAGTGCATGGGAGGCAATGTAACGCTGCGGCGTTTAGCGATAAATGGTGTAAAATCGAAAGGACTATTTCTGTGGGTGGATAATCAAGATGGATCAGCTGTTGGCGATACGGGCTTTTGCCCGCGTGGTGGAAGCCGGGAGTTTTACCCGTGCGGCAGATTCACTGGATATGCCGAATGCGACCTTAAGTAAACTGGTGCAAGAGCTGGAAACTCATCTCGGTATTCGCTTGTTACAGCGCACCACGCGCCGCGTTACGGTGACGCCAGAAGGGCGCGACTATTATGAAAAAGCGATGCGCATCGTGCGGGATTTGGAGGATATCGACAGTGCCTGTAACGCCGAAAGCGGCACACCACGTGGCTACTTACGCATCGACGTCGGTGGCTCGACCGCCCGTGATGTCCTGATCCCGCTGTTGCCCGATTTTGTCGCGCGTTATCCTGAGATTCGCCTGGATTTGGGCGTGTCAGATCGCGCGGTGGATTTGATCAGTGACAGCGTAGATTGTGTGATCCGCGGCGGTCCATTAAGCGATTCTTCGCTGGTGGCGCGTCATCTGGGGGATGCCGAGATGATCACCTGTGCCGCCGCCCGCTATTTGAAAACCTACGGTGTTCCCGCTTACCCGCAGGAGTTAAAAAACGGCCATCGGCTAGTGAGCTACCAATCTTCCCAAACTGGTCGGGCGTTTCCTTTTCGCTTTGCGCAGGGCAGTGAAACGATCGAGATTAAAACCGAACATCGCATCGGCATTAACGAGAGTAACGCGCATCTGGCGGCGGCTGTGGCGGGATTAGGTATCATCCAAACCTTTCGCTACGCCGCCGCTGAGGATCTCAAATCCGGCGTATTGGTGGAAATTCTCGCCGACTGGCAGCCCGCCCGCTACCCGTTCCATGTGGTCTATCCGCAAAACCGCCACCTGACACAGCGTTTGCGCCTGTTTATTGAGTGGCTGCGTGAGGTGTTTCCCTCACGGTTAAACGGGTAGCAGGCGTATAGCTAGGGATTTACCGGCGCGTTTATAGTTGCAAAGTACGTTCCGCTGTAAGGAATCGGCAGATAATCATGGAAGATTTGCTGCAAGGTTTTCTCTGGATTCACATCGGCGAACAGTTGCGGATAGAGTGTCTTGGCCATAAATTCTGTCGCGGCAATATGCCACGGGCTAAGATAGAAATTCATCCAAATCACCGCGGAATGACCATTATGCAAGGCTTTTAATTCACGCAAACCGTTCTGCTGGGAGGTTAACTGCGTGAAACTGCTCTGCACGGCATCGGGTGCCACCTCCGGACCAAGTTTGAGTAATCCCTGCGAGCTGTTGTTCGCAAAGCCGGTGGCAAAATAGTAATCAGGCTGGGCGGCTATCACCTGTTCTTCACTCAAGCGACCAAACACACCATGCTGGGTTTTACTGGCGATGTTATCACCGCCAGCGGCATTTAATAATTCGCCAAGGCTGCCGTTCACGGCCGTGACACAACACTCATTACGACGGCCTAAGTGCAATTGCAGCAGCACTGACGGTTTCACACCCTGATAACTGGCAAGCCGCTCCTGAATCACCTGCATGTGCGCCGTATAGAACTGGTTGAAGGCTTGCGCGCGCGCCTGTTGATTGAGCACTTCACCGAAAATCTCGACGCTGCGGCGCGTATTTTTCAACAAATGCACGCGCAGATCGATCTTCACCACCGGAATATGCGCGGCTTTTAACATCGTGACCAGACGCAGATCGGCATCGTCGTAGCGTGCAAGGCTGGGTAAGATCACCACGTCAGGTTTCAGTGCCAGAACCTGCTCCGGGTTAATCGCCGATGGGCCGCCGGGACCGAGCGAAGGGATTTTGAGCATCTGCGGGAACTGGCGAGCGAAGCTGCTCCACGTTTGGCTGTCATATTTTTTCAGATCTTGTGGCCACGCCACAATGTGCTGAAACGGATTACCGGGTTCCAGCAGCGCCAGGGTGTAGAGCATGCGGCTCTCCCCCAGCACAATGCGCTGAGGGCGATCGGGAATCTCGACCTGATTACCGTCAATATCGGTGACGGTTTTAGCGAATGCTGCGCTGCTTAGCACCAACAAAAAACAAGCCAGTACAAAAAACAGGGGGCCGAGCAGGGAAGGTGCGCACCGGCTGCTGCCAGTTAACGGAAAGTTGTCTTTATTGAAGAGATTGCCGGGGTTCAAATTCATCTGGGATTTTTCACCAAAACGTGAGCATTACGGGCGAATGCCATGATCAGTTGCACCTGCGCCATCGCATTGCCAGTCACGACGTGCTAAAACACGGTTATTAATGTTATTGATAATCATTCAAACATGAAAGTATGTAGTAGTAAATCAATAAAGTAATTTAGATACTACAGTGGAAAAGCGCGGGTAAGAGAGCACTAATTAAGAGGTTACTTCGCTATTATATTTAAATAAAACAGATGGTTATTTATGTTTGGTGTGTATTAAAATGCGTTAAATTAACAGTGCTTAGTATTGTTGAAATGACGATAATGCGAAATATCACTACATTACGCTTAACCGCGTTGCGCCCATAAACCCCAGAGAACACATGGCTATTAATAAACTCAGAGTCGATGTCTTAGGTGATCGCTACCGAGCGCGGGCACCTTCATTATCCTCAAGCCTTCAGTCAGTCGCACGTTATATCCATGATAATCGTGAGGCGATATTAGATGCCACGGCAATGGAAATTGCCGATGCCACGCAGACGTCGGACGCCACTGTAGTGCGCGCCGTTCAGGCGCTGGGATTTGCCGGATTACGCGATTTGAAAACCACGCTGGCAGCATGGTTTGGCCCAGCGCTGAATTCGGAAGAGAAGATGAGTGTGACCGTCAGTGAGTTGTCGTGTGACATCAATTCCGGTATTGATTTTGTACTGGGTGGGCATAAGCGTGCCTGTGATGCGTTATCGGAGCCACATAACCGTCAGGCTGTGTCGCAAGCGGTTGCCCTACTGATTGGAGCGCGTCAGGTAGCGCTGTTCGGCATCAATGCCTCTGGCATTCTGGCTGATTACAGTGCTCGCATGTTCACGCGGATTGGCATACCGGCAGTGACCCTCAATCGTTCGGGGATTGCGCTGGCTGAGCAGTTGATCACGCTGCAGCGTGGAGACGTATTGATCATGATGGCGCAGAAGTCTGCACATCGTGAAGGTCTGACCACGTTGAAAGAGGCAAAGCGCCTGGGTATGCCAGTGATTTTACTGACTCATGCCACTGATTCGGTGTTTGCTAAAGAAGCCGATGTGATCATTAATGTGCCACGCGGTGGTGAGAATGGCCGTATGCCGCTACATGGCACCGTGCTGGTGTGTCTGGAGATGCTGATTCTTTCGGTCGCTTCTGCCACATCTTCGCGTACGGTTAAAACCATGAAACGTATTCAGGATTTTAACCGTTCACTTAAACCGACCAGCAAGAAGTAAAGGTCAACGCGCTTTGCGCCACCTTTCCAGACCGTTGCTGTTAACCAGCCAGATCGAGAACACAATCAGCAGCGCAGCGCTGATAAAGCCCTGGTTAATTTGCTCACCCAGCACCAGCCATCCCCAGAAAATGCCGAAAGGGGGGATCAGGAACGTCACGGTCAGGGTGCGTAACGGGCCGATATCTGCCAGTAAGCGGAAGTAGATAATGTAGGCCAGCGCGGTGCAGATAAACCCTACTGCCAAAATGCAGGCCCAGACTTCAGGTATTTGCCAGTTGGCCGCCGGGGTTTGCGGTGCGCTAAAGGCGAAAAACGGCAGCAGAAACAGCGAAGCGCCCAGTTGGCTGCCGTAAGCCACTTTGGTGGCATCCAGTCCGCCACGCGATCCAATCCAACGTTTAGCCAGAAAACCGGCAAAACCGTAGCAGAGTGTGGCTACCAGACAGGCCAAAATACCCAGCACCAGTGCTTGCGACATCACCACTTCCCCGGTGGTGCTGATCAAGATGATGCCCGTGAAGCCTGCGACCATACCCAGCACTTTGCTGACGCTGAGCTGTTCGTTGAAGAAGGCGGCACCAATAATCACGCCCATTAATGGCGTAGTGGCATTAAGAATGGCGGAATAGCCTGCCGGCAGCACGCGCGCCGCCAGGCAATACATCAGAAAGGGTAATCCAGAGTTAATCACGCCCAGCAGCATCGCCCATCCCAGTTTGCCCTCAAAACGGCGTGGAATACGCATGACAGCCATCACTATCAATAAGCCAAACGCGCCACACAATACCCGCAGAAACGCGGTATTGATGGCTCCCAGCGCAGGCACTGCGATACGCATGAAGAGAAAACTGGCACCCCAGATAGCCGCCAGCAGTAACAGTCGCAACGAGTCCGATGTTCGCATTTTTAATATTTATTTGCAGATGAGAAGGGCTGACATCATAGCAAAGATTCTTAACTGTCGCAGGGGGCGCAGAGTGCTATGTTAATCAGGCATTGGGTACTTTTGTTGAGTGAAAACAGCGAGGGATTGTTATGCATTGGGAGTCAGAACGGCTGCTGTATCGTCCTATTGAGCGGTCAGATTTACAGGCGTTGTTTCGTATCTATGGCGATGCCAGAACTCATCAGTTTAATCCGCGTGGGCCTTACCCGAACATTAAGCATGCCCGGGAGGTGCTGCTGCGCAGAATCAAGGATCGGGCAATTCACGGGTTCGATGATTGGGTGGTGGCAGAGAAATCCGCACCGGAGAATGTGATTGGTTTTGGCGGTGTGTTTGTCAGCGAGTTTAACGGCCGCCGCACCAATAATCTCGGTTATCGTTTTGCTCCCGAAGCTTGGGGAAAGGGCTTCGCCACCGAGCTTGCACTACGCGCGATTCGATATGGTTTTGAAGAGTTGAAATTGGGCGAAATCGTCGGTGTGGTGAGAGAAGACCATGCTGTTTCACGCCGCGTGCTGGAAAAAGCCGGGTTGACGTTTCTTGAGCGAGTGTTCAACCCGCAAGACCCACCGGCACATTTGATGTTCAATATTACCCGTCAACAATGGAGAGAAAAAAATAAGGGCATGCCTGAATAAGTGTATTAGCTACTTAGCACGGGCGGCGGCCTTAAGGCCGTAATGCTTGTGAGTTAAGCGGCTGACGATAACGCCGTCTGGGGCCGCACCGGGGCTGGCGGTCCTCGCGCCGCTACGCGGTGCCTTCACTTCACTCGTCTGCCTTACGGACCGGTGCCGATGGAACATCCATGTTCCAGCGCCACCTTTCGCCCGCGTCCTGCGGGCTCTCCTGGCATACTCGCTCAGCTCAGCGCTCCGGAATGCCAGCCCCAGTGCGGCCCCAGCCTGCTTATTAGCTTCAGTGGTTGTCTGGCAGGCTACCACATAAGATTCGTTTGTCTGATGAACTTGATTGCTAAGTATTGAACCCTTAATGTAGTATTTAGGAATTAATCATTTCCTATATCGAGTTGAGCATGTCACTGCCATCTTCTCAGCCACGTGAACGCGGCCGTCCGCGTCAGTTTGACCTTGATACGGCACTGGACCGCGCCATGCTGGTATTTCGCGAAAAGGGTTATCACAGCGCGTCGATTAACGACCTGAGCGCGGCGATGGAACTCACTGCAGGCAGCATTTACAAGGCTTTCCAGGATAAACGGGGCCTGTTTTTACAGGTGTTTACCCGCTATACCTCGTTACGTAATCAACATCTAAAACGCAGGCTGGAACAACAGCCAGATGGCCGGGCACGCATCGCCGAGTTACTGCGTTTTTATCTTGAATCCGCCACGGATATTGAAGGGCGACGGGGATGTCTGGTGGTCGGCAGCGCCATTGAGTTGCAGGTTCTTGATCAGGAGCTGGCCGAATTGGTGCGAGCTGCGTTACAACGTAACTTAAAATCTATTACTTCTTTACTTGAGCTGGGTCAGCAGGATGGCTCTATCAACCGTAAACATAATGTGCAGGCGTTGAGTGGCATTCTGTTATGCCTGGTGTTGGGCATGCGAGTGGCGGGCAAAATGCAGGATTTCCCAGCACACGATAATTTGGTCGCGAATGCATTAACTCTGCTCGACTAAATTTTTTAACTAATAAGGAAATAATCATTTCCTAAATTTGCGGAGAACGAGATGAACGCTTCAGAACTCAAACCCACGGCTCGTTGGTCTGAACCGGTAACGGGTTTACCGGGGTTTTGCCACGGCTACGCGTCAGTTGACGGCGTCAGACTGCATTACGTTAGCGGCGGCAATCAACAAGGTGAAACGCTGGTGTTATTAGCCGGTTTCCCGCAAAGCTGGTTTGCGTGGCGTCAGGTGATGGCCAAGCTTGCTGAACACTACTTTATTATTGCGCCAGATTTACCCGGTCAGGGTGATTCCGATAAACCCTTTGCCGGTTACGATACGGTCTCACTGGCGACAAAGGTACAGGGCTTAATGCAACAGCTCGCCATCAATCGATTTTATCTGGCAGCGCACGATGTCGGGGCTTGGGTTGCGTGGCCGTTTGCTTCGTTGTATCAAGATCAAGTGATCAAGTTGGCGCTACTCGATGCCGGTATTCCTGGCGTGACCTTGCCCGATGCGCTGCCCGCCACGCCCGATAAAGCCTGGAAGACCTGGCATTTTGCTTTTCATTTACTGCCAGATTTGCCAGAGGCATTGATTGAAGGGCGAGAGGAGATTTATCTCGAATGGTTCCTGAAACGTAAAGCCGCCAGTCCGATGGTGTTTACTGATGAGGATATGCAGGAATATACCCGCTTATTGCGACAAACCGGGGCAATCCGTGCGGGCATGGCGGCCTATCGAGAAGTGAGTGTCTCTGCCGCGCAAAATCGAGAACGCTTGCAAGAGGAGGGCAAGCTGACCCTTCCGCTGCTGGCGGTGAGTGCCGACCAGGGATCGATTCCCGATATGGCCGTTCCGTTGCGAGAGTTTGCTGTTGATGTCACGGGCATCAAAATAGCGCACTGCGGTCACTTTATTCCAGATGAGCAACCGCAGGCGCTGGCCGAAGCGCTGCGCGCGTTTTTTAACTAAGCGCGCAGACTGGCGATCTCAACACGTTCACCGCGCGCGGAAGATTGCACCATTGCCTCTATGATTTGCTGATTTTCGAGGCCAAAGCGGAAGTCCGGGAAGCACCCGGCTTCGCTGCTGAGGCCTTTGATCAGGTCATAAATTTCAATCACTTTAACGTCGAAATAACCTAAGCCCCCTCCGGCAAAATCAAAGCCAAAGAAGCCGCCGAACTGTTCCACCTGCGAACCAGCATAAATGGTCTTGAAGCCACGATCGTGTTTGGCATCGCCATAGCGGGCGATCTTTAATTCATTAAAACGCTCACCGTCCATGATGATGGTGCCTTCGGTGCCTGATACTTCCCAGGCGATGCCGAATACTTTGCCTGCAGAGATGCGGGAAGATTCAATCACGCCGCCAGCACGATTTTCGAAAGTCACCAGCGCCTGGAACTGATCGTCGTTTTCGACTTTCAGGCGCGCGGCATCTTTATCCGCCTGAGCACCGTAGCCGGAGCCACCACCCGCTGCCGGACGCGTCTCAATAAACAGCTGTTCCTGACCGACCACGCTTTTAATCGGCCCCATCAAATATTGCGCCACGCTCACAACGTGCGAACCTAAATCACCCAGTGAACCGGAACCCGCCTGTTCCCGTGAGCAGCGCCAGCTCCATGGCAGGTTCGGATCATTAAAGAAGCCCTGATCAAACCAGCCGCGAAAACGGGTCGGCGTACCAATATCGCCACGATCAATCATCTGTTTCGCTAACTGCGCCGCCGGCGTTTTGATGTTGTTAAACGCCATGATGGTTTTCACTCCTGCACGTTCGGCTTCCTGTGTCAGGGTTTGCGCTTCTTGCAGGGAGACGGTGAGGGGCTTTTCACAGTAAACGTGCTTGCCGGCGCGGATCGCAGCCAGCGCCATATCGAAGTGCATGCTGTTGGGCGTGGTGATATCGACAATATCAATCTCAGGATTATTCACCATCGATTGCCAGTCTGCCGTGCTGTGCTGAAAACCGTAACGACGCGCGGCTTCTTCAGCCAATGCTGGCGTCGCATCGGCCAGCGTATGCAACACCGGTTGCAGTGCCAGATTGCGATATAACAAACCTGCGCGACGCCATGCATCGGCATGTGCCTGTCCCATGAAACCCGATCCAATCAGACCTACGTTGAGTGTTTTTCCAGCCATGTCGTGCTCCTTATGCGTTCGCAGGGTAAATGTGTTGTGCAACGTAGCGCTGTGCTCGCGTGACGGTAGCCAGCGGCGGGGCTTTGGCCGGATCTTGCTCGGCTTCGACCACCATCCAGCCCTGATAACCACTGTGAGCGATAAACTCCGCCAGTGGCCGATAATCAATGCCGCCGTCGCCAGGCACGGTGAACATGCCTGAAAGCACTGCCTCGTTGAAGGTCATTCCTGATGCGCGCACTTGCTGCAGGCGATCCAAACGGACATCCTTGAGGTGTATATGGCAGATGCGATCGGCAAATTCGTCAATCAGTTGGGTGTAGGAAAAACCGGCGGCGGTAGCGTGACCGGTGTCGAGCAGCAAACCTACAGAAGGAGTGCAAGCGCTGAGCAAGGCACGAATTTCGGGTAACGTTTCTGCCACCATCATCAGGTGATGGTGATAGGCGAGGTGCAATCCGTATTGCGCCAGCAGCGCATCGGAGAAAGCGGAGAGCCTGGCGGCGTAAGGTTTAACCTGATCTTCTGGCAGCAGTCGTCTGGCGTGCAGCGGCACATCCAGTGCGTTGTCCGTCATCCAGCCGCATTCACCGTAAACCATGACCCTGGCGCCGTTTTCCTGCAGCAGAGAAGCGTGGTTATGCACCGCATCCAGTTCCTGCTCCACGCTGCGCTCGGTCAGAAAACCGTCGTGCCAACCTGATACCAGCTGTAGTTGTTGCTGTGACAGCAACTGTTTTAACGCACCAGGTTCACGCGGGAAAATACGACTCAGTTCAACGCCCTGAAAGCCTGCTTGCCTTGCCTCGCTTAAGCACTGCTCGGCAGTGGTGTCCGCGCCGAGGTGGTGCAGGACTTCATTCACCCAGGAAAGTGGGCTGACACCGAGTTTCGGGGCAGGTTGCCCGCTGCGGTAAAACGTTTTTTTGATCATTGGCTTTAATTTTTGTAGGAAGAGGTAGCGAAGAAATTAGCGGATGAGAGGGTATGCAGCGAGAGGTTATTTGACGTAAAACCATCAAATATTGACGTCTTAACGTCAACAAATAATTTGTCTTTATTGGTTGTAGGGCGACTTTCAGGTCTTCTGCCTTTCAGTCGCCATAAATGGCGAGCCTACGGGAATGGATGAGGTTTGGTGCGCATTAATATTGATTTTTTGCTTAATTGAGCGGCTTTTAACCTTCAAGCCGCCCTTTTTGCTAGAACGACATGGTTACACCCGCGTAATAAGCGCGACCGGGTTCGTTATAGGTCACTGCGCCGGTCGCTTCGCGATAGATGCGTTTATCAAACAGGTTGTTGATACCGGCATTAGCACGCAAGTTTTTGGTGATGTCGTAATTTAGGTTGAGGCCAACCACTGAGTACGGCTTAATCTCTTTGGTGGTCATATTGGTCACGTCAGTATTCGTTTCTGCAAACTGGCGCGGTTTCTGACGTCCATATTGGGTCCAGTTTACGTTAGCACTGAGAGCATCCGTTGCCTGCCACTCCAGTTGTGAGTTGATGGTGAACTCAGGAATGATGGAAAGCGGATTGCCCGTATCTTTGCTCTCTGAACGGAACATATAGGTCGCATTAGTTCGCCATTCCAGGGTGTCGGTGATTAATGGAATAGTCAGGTTTCCTTCCAGCCCTTCCACAATGGCTTTACCACCGTTTTCCCAACGCAGTACGTTGTAGCCCGCAGCGGAATAGACAGGATCGGTACCGGCAACGATTTTGTTTTTATAATCGTTACGGAAGTAGGTAATACCGGCTACATACCCCTCATGACTGAACTCCAGGCCAATCTCTTTGTTGACGCTGGTTTCAGGGTCAAGATCGCCATTACCCAGCAAATAACATTGCGTCAGCCCAATCGGACAGCCGTTACCGCGAGTGGAGAGCAGATATCCCGGGGTTGATTGATACAAGTTTGGCGCTTTAAACACGCGTGCAATACCGGCTTTCAGCGTGAAGTTATCCCCTAACCCTTGAGAAATGTTAAGGCTCGGGCTCCAGTTAGCACCGAACTGATCGTGATAATCGAAACGCAGGCCCGGAATGACTTCAGTACTGTCTGTTGCGGCTATATTGTCTTCAAAGAACAGCGAACTGATAGTGGCATCGTTTTTACTACTGCGTTGCGAAGGATCGCCAGAACTACCCGGCAGCGTCACGCCTGTCGCAGTTTGCGTTAACATCGAAGCCGGATCGTTTAACTCATCGCGGTTCCATTCTGCGCCGAGGGTCACGGTTTGATCGACCAGCAGTTGGAGTGGGAAGTTAATCTCACCGCCGGCACGATAGCTCTCCAAACGGCTGGTGGCGTACTCATCGGTATTGATCATCCCTTCAGTACGGCCCGCAGTCCCTTCTTTCAGACGCGTATTGTTGGTTTTCTCGTAATTGAAATTGAGTTTAGACGTGCCCCAATCCCAGATTCCATTGTGCACAACGCCATAGCTCTGGCGGTACAAGCGGTTGGTTTCCTGGCCGTAAAGCGCTTCGACCAATCCGTCGGTGCTGGCATTGCTGTTGCTGTTTTGCGTATCACCCGCATAAATATTGCCCTGACGGCTGTAACCGTAGGAGAAATCGACGATCTGCGTTGGCGTGATTTTCCATGACAGCACACCGTTAATGTCTTTGTTACGCACGCCCTCACGACCAGCAGCATAAGAACCGTTTTCAGCCGTGTTGATGTCAAAGGCATCCGCGTCAGTACGGTTAAGGTTGCCGTACAGGCGCATGGTCAATGCTTCACCGGCCAACGGACCACTTAAGTCGAAGTTCGCGCGGCGGGTGTCACCCTCTTTGCTGTTTTCTGGCTGATTGGTGAACAGTGACAGCGAGCCGTGCCAGTCATTGGTTGGACGTTTAGTGATGATATTCACCACACCACCTGCGGCACCTGAACCGTAACGCGCGGCAGCTGGGCCACGAATCACCTCAATGCGTTCTACCATCTCCGCGGGCACCCAGTTGGTATCGCCACGGGAATCGCGTTCGCCACGCCAGCTGTAACGTACCGAGTTGCGTGAGCTCACTGGCACGCCATCAATCATCACCAGGGTATTTTCTGGGCCCATACCACGAATATCGATCTGACGGTTGTTACCACGACTGCCGCTGGCACCGTTACCCGTCAGGTTGACGCCAGGCATTTTGCGGATGATGTCAGAAAGGTCATTAACCGGAGGGTTCTTCTTAATATCTTCAGCGGTAATGGTGGAGACGCCAGGCTGCTGTTTCAGCTCCTGCTCAGCCGTGACGATCATCGATTCATCGTCAGCCAGTTTTTCCGTGGGTTCTGCGGCAAAAGCAGGTGAGGTGAGTAAACCCGCCAAAAACAGTGCAATCGGACGCTTTCTGCAATACACAGTTACATTCACTTAAATCTTCTCCCTGAAGCATTAACGTTTGTAAGCAAATGCGCATGATAATGAGAATGCTTATCATTGTATATCTAGCGTCAGGCGCTCTCCTTTATTTCTCCATGATTGGTCCATTTTGCTTGTGAAGCGTGAAGATTCGTAAAGAGAATAAAAGTGGAAGATATCTCTGAATAAGGGAAAAGCGTTATTCATAAAAGTGTCATGAAATTCTTTACATTTCAGAGTGATGAAGAATGGTGGTAACGCACGGAAATTATCGGGTTTTTAGTTTAGTTTCAGTATCGCACCGTAAATTGATGCGCTGGACGACCGATAATTAAGGAGAAAGTGTGCGCCAGATCATACAAAGCTTTACATTCACCATCCTCATTATCCTGGGCATTTCCCACGCAAATGCTGCAGAAAAGATGGATTTTTGGCTGCAACCACAACATGGCGGTAACAGCTTTAATCGACTGCCCCCGAACAATGACTACTTCAAAGCACTGCATCACTACGGTGCTTCCTGGGTGCGATTATCCTGGGACAAATGGCCGACCCAGCAACGCGATTTCCTGCTCGGTAGCGCAGACAGCTATCAGGGATTAGTAGCAGAAGACGTCGCAACGCTTAAAAGGGTACTCGATGAAGCGCAGGCAGCAGGGCTGAAGGTGGTGATCACACCGCTATCGCTGCCCGGCATGCGCTGGGCGCAGAATAATGGAGGGCAGTTTGATGACCGCCTTTGGCAGGATAAGCAGTTTTGGCAGCAGAGTGCGGACTACTGGCGCGATCTCGCGACAGTATTAAAAGATCATCCGGCGATAGCTGCCTACAACATCATTAATGAACCCGCTCCGGAAAAAATGGGTGGACTGGCTGAACATGCCTCAGCGTCAACCATGCAAAGCTGGTATCAACAGCATCAGGGTAGCGCGCGCGATTTGCCCGATTTCTATCGACGTGTTATCGCGGCCATCCGTGAAGTCGATCAGCAAACCCCCGTTATGGTCGATAGTGGCTGGTACGCGGCAGCCGATGCCTTTAGCTATTGGCCCCAACCATTAACAGATAAGCGTGTTCTCTACAGTGTGCATATGTATGAACCCTATGCGGCGACCAGCGCGCCAAATGCCAAACGGCACACACCCTGGCCCTATCCGGGTAAAGTGCCCTATGCCGGTTCATTGCAATATTGGGATGCAAAGCGGGTCGCGGAATATTTAACTCAGCCATTTAACTGGGCGAAAGCGCACGGCGTGGCGAATCATCAGTTGGTGCTGGCGGAGTTGGGTTGTGTTCGCACATTGCCCGGTTGCACAACGTATCTGGAGGATGTACTCAGCGTGCTGGATAAACATCAGGCACACTGGGCGTTTTACAGCTTCCGGGAAGACAGTTGGGACGGCATGGATTACGAACTGGGGAATAAGAAAGTGCCCTGGCAATACTGGCAAGCCGCTGAGAACAATTTGCCGGATACGGTGCCACGTCATGCCACCAAAGAGTTTGAACCTATCCGCAAACGCTTAGAACAAAAGTGACTTGCTAAGAATTAAATGATCAATAGCCACAGCAAAAGCAGGCTATTGATCCTCTTGGCAAAATCTGAATATTTCTGCTCACCCCGCGCCGGGACTGGTGCCTTTATCCCCATCCGAGAAGCTGCCAGGCGCTATTCCCGAAATATGGCAATAGATATCCGTTTTTCGCATTTGTGATCGCTGCCTATCTTACTGAGAATGGCTGCGGGACGTTAAGAGGATGAAAATTCCGTTCCGCCGTGAGGCGAGAGGGGAGAAAAATACATCGCTACCTCAACGCCTTTTCCCTGCCGGGAAACATTGAATACATCAGGAGAAAGGTTCCAGTGAAACTCGCTAAAGGTATCACCTTGCTGGCACTCGCATTGAGTGCACACACCGCGTTTGCCGCCGATCAATCCGTCCCGACTGACAGCTCAATCCATGTTCAGGCCGATCCTGCGCTGAAAAGCCTGGTGCCTGAGGATGTGCTAAAGCGCGGTTATATCGTAGCAGGAACCAACCCTAATACACCGCCAACGACCTTCTATAAAGAAGACAACAAAACGCTGGCGGGTCGTGAAATCGATATCATGAACGCCGTGGGTGAACGCTTAGGGATTCAGGTCCAGTGGCGTGATACCGGCGGTTTCGACAACATCATTCCTGGCCTGAAAACCGGCCGCTACGATGTCGCGTTATCCAACATCAATGCCACCACTGCACGTGCCAAAATCATCGATTTTGTGGGTTATTACGATGCCAGCAAACTGGCATTTATTTCGCGTAAAGCCGACAAAGTGACACCGTTTACATCCTTTGATGATGTGTGTGGCAAAGAAGTAGGCGCTGGTTCAGGTACCATGCAGGCTATCCGCCTGGATGAAGCCAGCAAAGCCTGTGTGGCGGTAGGTAAACAGCCGATCAAAGTCGCGTTGTTCCCGGATCGTCCAGCCGGTGTTCAGGCGGTAGTCAGTGGCCGTGTACCGATGTTCCTGGGTCCTTATGAAGGCTTGCTGTGGCAGGCAAAAGTGATCAAACCACTGGAACTGAGCGGCGAAGTGGCCGTAAGCGATTATCCGGTTTCCGTCGCTTTCCCGAAAGACTCTCCACTTGAGCCTGCGGTTCAGGCCGCACTTAACTCACTGATCAAAGATGGCAGCTACCAGAAGATCCTCGACAACTGGGGCATCGGTTTTGGTGCGGTGAAAGTCGCTAAACGTAATCAGGAAATCTTTCAATGAGTGATGTACGTGACCACACCGACGATCTGAAGATCGTCGGCAAACGCTACTACGGACGCTGGCTGAGTGCGCTGGTGGTGCTGTTGTGCGTCGTGGCAATGGCGCATTCAATGATTAACAACCCACGCTTCGAATGGGGCGTGATTGCGGAAAACTTTACCGGCGAATCCATTCTGCAAGGCGTGTTGATGACGCTGCAGCTCACCGCTATTTCGGTGGTGCTGGGCTTTGCGTTTGGTACGGTGCTGGCGCTGATGCGCCTCTCCTCCAACCCGGTTCTGGTAGGCGTGAGCTGGTTTTACACCTGGTTCTTCCGGGGTGTGCCGATGCTGGTGCAGCTGTTCCTGTGGTACAACATCGCCGCGCTCTATCCCACCATCGCCCTGTCGATTCCGGGATTAGGGGAGATCTGGAGCACCCAATCCAACGCGCTGGTGAGTCCATTTAGTGCAGCGGTTATCGCACTGGTTATGCATCAGTCCGCTTACGCGGCTGAAATTGTGCGTGCCGGTATCCAAAGTGTGGGCAACGGTCAGTTGGAAGCGGCGCGCGCGTTGGGCTACCGTCCGGCGCAGATTTTCCGCCACACGGTATTGCCACAGGCGATGCGTGCCATCATGCCGCCAGCCGGTAATGAAATTATTGGTCAGTTGAAAACCACTGCCGTGGTCTCGGTGATTTCACTGCAGGATGTGCTGTTCTCGGCGCAGATCATTTACCAGCGTACTTATGAAGTTATCCCGCTGCTGCTGGTGGCGACGCTGTGGTATCTGTTGATGACATCAGTGCTGTCCATTGGTCAGTTCTATGTGGAACGCTATTTTGGTCGTGGTGTGACGCGTCGTGAAAAGCGCAGCTTCTTTAAGTCATTGCCGGGACTGACTGCGCAGAAAGTTGAAAGGAGCGTGAGCAATGGCTGAAGCGATCGCCTTACGTAAAGTCACTAAACGCTTCTCGGGTGTCACCATTCTTGATGAAGTGAACCTCGATATTCCTGCCGGTTCTGTAACCGTGATCCTCGGGCCTTCGGGTTCGGGTAAATCCACGCTGCTGCGCTGCATCAACCATCTGGAAAAACTGGATGGCGGCACCATTCGTATCGGCGGCGAAATCATTGGCTATAAGCAGAAAGGCCAGGCGCTGCACGAATTAAGCAGCAGCGAGATTGCCCGCCAGCGCGCTGAGATCGGCATGGTGTTTCAGCAATTCAATCTGTTCCCGCATCGTACGGTGTTGCAGAACATCGTTGATGCGCCGATGCGAGTGAAAAAGCAGAACCGCCAACAAGCCACCAGCAAAGCCATCTCGTTGCTGAAGCAGGTGGGACTGGCGGGGCGTGAAGAGGAGTGGCCGCAAAACCTGTCAGGTGGTCAGCAACAGCGTGTCGCCATTGCCCGCGCGCTGGCGATGGACCCCGGCGTGATGCTGTTTGATGAGCCCACTTCAGCACTTGACCCGGAACTAGTGGGTGAAGTGCTACAAGTGATCAAACAGCTGGCGCACTCTGGCATCACCATGGTGATTGTGACGCACGAAATCGGCTTCGCCCGCGAGGTCGCCGACAACATTGTGTTTATGGAAGACGGCAAAATAGTCGCAGCTGGGCCGACTCAGCAAGTCCTCGACGACCCGGAAAACGGGCGTGTAAGAAACTTTATTGCAACGGTGCTTTAAGCACCGTTTTTCATTTTTGACAGCCAGGAACAGTGATGACGCAAAAACCGGTAATGCACAGCGCCCACTGGGGTGCTTTCCATGCCCAGCAATCGGGCGATCAGCTCACCATCGAACCCTTCAAAGGCGATCCGGACCCGAGCCCACTGCTACAAAACTTCCGCACCGCGCTTAACCACCCGGCTCGTGTTTCCCGACCAATGGTTCGTCGTGGTTGGCTGGAAAACGGCCCCGGCCCGGACCAACGCCGTGGCAATGATGAATATGTGGCGGTGAGTTGGGAGCAGGCTTACGAGTTGGTGGCGCGCGAGTTGAAACGTGTGGGAGACAGCTATGGTCCTGAAGGGATCTTTGGTGGCTCATATGGCTGGTCCAGCGCTGGGCGTTTTCACCATGCGCAAAGTCAGGTGCACCGTTTTCTGAACACCACTCTTGGTGGCTATGTCCGGTCGGTGAACAGCTACAGTTCCGGTTCTGCGTCCGTGCTGCTACCGCACATTGTCGGCGACATGACCGAAATCGCCCGGCGCGGCGTCAGCTGGGAAGAGATTGCCCAGCACAGTGAAATCGTACTGGCATTTGGTGGCCTGGCGCTGAAAAACTCGCAGGTGGCGAGCGGCGGATTAAGCGAACACACCGAACGCGGTTTTATGCACCAGGCAGCAAAGCGCGGCACGCGTTTCATCTCCGTTAGCCCGCTGAAAAGCGATCTGCCTGATGAAGCGCAGGGGGAGTGGCTGGCGCTCCGTCCCGGCACCGATGCCGCTTTTATCCTCGGTGTGTTATCAGTCTTGATTGAAGAAAAACTCACCGATGAAGCGTTTCTCAGTCGCTATACGGTGGGTTGGCCAGCCATGGTTGCCTACATTCGTGGCGAAGAGGATGGCACGGTGCGTGACGCGGCCTGGGCCGCTGATATCTGTGGTGCCAACGCTGCTTTTATTCGCGATTTTGCCCGCCAACTGCACGGCAAACGCGTATTGGTGACGGTCGCGCATGCCCTACAGCGTGCTGAGCACGGTGAGCAACCGGTGTGGCTCGGTTTGGTGCTGGCGGCGGCGCTCGGTCAGCCAGGATTACCCGGCGGCGGCTATACCTATGCATTGGGTGCGCTGGGGCATTACGGCAAACACCATAATCTGGTGAGTTTCCCGGCGTTGCCACAGGGCAAAAACGGCATTGATCGTCTGATCCCGGTGGCGCGAATCTCGGATATGTTACTCAATCCCGGCAAACCCTTTGACTACAACGGTCGCCGCTTAACCTATCCGCACATTCGATTAGCCTACTGGGCGGGTGGCAATCCCTTCCATCACCATCAGGACCTCGCGCGCTTACGTCAGGCATTCTGTCAGTTGGATACGCTGATTGTGCATGAGATCGCCTGGACGGCCAGTGCGCGTCATGCCGATATCGTTTTGCCCGCTACCATGACGCTGGAGCGCGAAGACATTGGCGGTGCGCCAACCGATCGCCACCTGTTCGCGATGCAACCGGTGGCGGCACCGCACGGTGAAGCCAAAGACGACTATGTGATTTTTGCCGAGCTGGCGCGGCGTCTGGGTCGTGAGGAAGCCTTTACGGAAGGCCGGGATACGCGCGGCTGGCTGAAACATCATTATGCGCAGTTGCAGGCAAAACTGGCCACGCATCAGGTGGAGATTCCTGATTTTGACCAGTTCTGGCAGCAGGGAGTGCTGGAGTTGCCGCAGTTAAAAGATGGCGGCAGGATGATCAACGCTTTTCGCGCCGACCCGGAAGCCGCGCCGCTGCCTACGCCGAGTGGAAAAATCGAAATCTACTCTGCGACTATTGCCAGCTTTGATTATGAAAACTGTCCGGGACATCCGGTGTGGCGTGAACCGCAGCAAAAGCCGGATCACCAGCACCCATTCTGGTTGATCGCCAATCAACCGGCTACGCGTCTGCACAGCCAGCTTGATTTTGGCGACTACAGTTTAAGTGGCAAACGTGATGGCCGTGAGGTGTGCAGCCTTAACCCGGCGGATGCTGCTGCGCTGGGTATCCAGCACGGTGAGATTATTGAGCTGTACAACCAGCGTGGGCATGTACTGGCCAGTGCACGTGTCACCGATACAATTATGGCGGGCGTGGTTCAGTTACCTACCGGTGCCTGGTACGACCCTGTTGATCCGCTCGCACTGCGTCCGATGTGTCGTCACGGTAATCCCAATGTGTTGACGTTAGATATTGGCACTTCATCGTTGACGCAAGGTTGCAGCGGGCAAATCACCGTGGTGCAGGTTCGAAAATACAGCGGCGAACTCACCCCGGTGCAGGCGTTTATCCCTCCTCAGGTTTAACATCCATGGGGCGGCAGGCGGCGCCCTGCATCCTTACGCCTCTTCTAACTGCAAGAACATCACACGCAGGCGATGGCCGTCTGGATCAATAGCCGTGAAGGTATAGCCAAAGTCCATCTCGGTAGGGGATTGAATGATGGTGATCTCGCGGAAAGCACCCCATTCGTTATACAAAAAATCGACGTCCTTTTTATGCTGCACTTTGAAGGTGATTTCGCCGTTGGCGTTGAATGGCTGATTGTTGACGCTGGGTAGTACCGTGTATTTCGACCACAGTCCAAACTTGAAGCCATTTTCAAACACAAACATGGCGAAGGTTGGCGAGACGTTGATGGGTCTCAGGTCAAACAGCGATGCATAGAAGTCAGCACTTTTAATGACGTTCGGTACATAAAGGATGGTCATATCAGCAGTAAACATGGTTTTTTTCTCCTTGTGGGTTTACGGCTGAATAGTACGGTGAGGTTGTGACAGAATCTGTCAGGAGCCTCAGCCACACTGGATTTTCCCCTTATCATGACTCGATGATCATGTGCGCTACGAGAACTGAGACCCGTAAATTAGGTTATGGGAATGGTGTTGGGTGTAAGGGGAACCGGAATAGGGCCAGCCTGTGTTCAGATGAAAAAATAATGTAGGAAGAGGTGTGTAGAGGTTTACTGAATTTGGCCACCTGAACAGAGGTGATATGCTCACCTCAGAACAACACAGGTGCTCCAATGAAACGAAGAAATTTTAGTCCTGAATTCAAAGGCGAAGCTAAAGGGCCTCATTGAGTGAAATGGACATCATCTGAATGTGTTCGTCATCGGCTATGACGGCTAATTAATTAAATAGACACCTTATCTTAGCGGCACACCGAAAGTTGGAGAACCTACGCACAGGGCTAGGGTCGATTAGTTACAGCCGCGAGGGCACTTCAGCCTGAGGGTTGAAAAGAGACTAGCGTGGAGCTGCATTATTAGAATGTGTCGCTCTGATTAGGTGTTATTGTTAATGAGTCGCAGCTAATCCCCTTAAGCAGCGGGGTGAAAATGGTTCTGTCAGCGTACGCTGTGTGTAATCAATCACAAGTCGGTTTGACCATTCAATGGCTTACCGGGAGGCACCCGGAGCTGCAACCTTGAACCAGCCACATCCTCTTGGTGCTCATCTATAAAGGGGTACCTAAGATGTGGTTGTTTTAAAGAGATTTAAAAATCAGGGCCGGAACTGAAAGTCTGGAAGAGCCCACGCTCGCGTCTAAAAAAAATGAGTGATGGAGAAACCGGATTAGCCAGCTTTAGCACGGTGAGGAGGGCGCTGGGACAGCAAAATTGTATTACGATCATTTTGCAATAAACAGTGTGACGTGATGATCCCCTGCGGCTTCACTTAACCGTATTTCATTTTCTGCGCACGCCTTGCCATCCAGCCATAGTTGAGAAGTGTCCTCACTGCGACGGATATCAATATGGTAGATGCCCTGTCCGACCCGATAGGTGAGTGACATTCCTGGCCAACTCGACGGCAAACGTGGCCGAAGGCGCAGCGTATTACCGTGGCGAGTGATCCCTAACAAACTCTCGCAGATCACTTGCCATGCCCAACCAGCAGAGCCGGTATACCATGTCCATCCTCCTCGACCAAGGTGATTTTCGGCGCTATAGACATCTGCTGCCATAACATAAGGCTCGACAAAATAGATGGCCACATCAGCAGGAGTTAAAGCATGATTGATCGGATTGACCATCGCCAGCAGCGACCAGGCACGTTCGATTTCTCCCATCTCGGCAAAGGCCATAATGGCCCAAAGTGCGCCGTGAGTGTATTGCCCCCCGTTTTCACGAATGCCCGGCAGGTATCCTTGAATGTATCCAGGGTTTGGCCCTGCGCCATTAAATGGCGGTGTGAGTAAATTAATGATCTGATGCTGTTCATCAACCAGGTGCTGATAAAGAGACTGCATAGCAGAGACGCATTTTTGTTTATCTCCTGCACCGGAAAGCACTGACCAACTTTGTGCGATAGCATCAATTTGACACTCGATATTATGTCGAGAACCCAGCGTTTCACCACTATCAAAAAACCCACGCAAAAACCATTCACCATCCCAGGACGTTTTGTTTAAGGCAATTTTTAATTGCTCCGCGCGATGCTGGCAGGTGCTGGCGGTATCGGCTTCGCCGGCAAGCAGAGATAACGCGGAAAAACGCGTGAGAACGGTGTAAAGGAAAAATCCTAACCATACACTTTCACCCTTACCCTCCACGCCAACCAGATTCATCCCATCATTCCAGTCGCCAGAGTGCATTAAAGGTAACCCGTGTTGCCCGAAAGTCAGAGCGTGGTTAATGGCACGATAGGCATGTTGCCATAACGTCTCACTTAATGGACTGCACCCAGGCTGGCTGTAATCTGATTCTTCATTCTCCTTAAGATTGCGAGATTCAAGATAGGGAATCTGCTGGTTCAAAATGGCGGTGTCTTCAGTGGCATTGGCATAATGGCAAAGCGCAAAGGGGAGCCACAAATAGTCGTCAGAGCAACGCGTTCTGACACCACGTCCTGAGGGGGGATGCCACCAATGCTGAACATCGCCCTCCACAAACTGGCGAGAAGCACAAAGTAAAAGTTGGTCGCGAAGGAGATGGGGGGCAATGTGTGTCAGTGCCAGCGTATCCTGAAGTTGGTCCCGAAATCCAAATGCACCTCCCGACTGATAATAACCACTGCGAGCCAGCAGGCGACTGGCCAGTGTTTGATAGAGTAACCAGCCATTAGACAGGAGGTTAACCGCACGATCGGGCGTGTCTATCTGTACTCTGTTAAGGAGATCGCGCCAATGTTGCTGCACTTTTTCCAGCTCAGCTTCAGCTTGGTCTAATACGATAAATTTAACTATTTGCGTCAATGCCGATGGGGTGTCATCAGCGATACCCAGTAAGAAAACAGTGCTGTATGTTTCGCCATCATCGAGCGTGACAAGCGTCTGTAAGGCCGCACAGGGATCCAGTCCCGCCCCTGTTTTGCCTGACAAATTGCGCGCCTTCATCATGGCGGGCCGACGTGTTGAGCCATTGCGACCCAAGCATTCGAGGCGGCTAGCACTGTATGTAATCTGGTCCCCTGATACGGCAAAAAATGCCGTTCGCTCCGATCCTGCTCCGTCATAACGATTCACTGCCAAAATTGCGCTGCCCGATATCACTGCCGCTGATGACGTTTGCACATGTCTTGTTGACTGAGTCGCCATTTCGCCCATAACCCATTCAACATAACCGGTAATGGATAGATGTCGGGCTGTACCGGATAAATTCTGTAACTCAATTAAAGCCAGCTTTATGGGGGCATCGTAAGCCACAAAAAGCGTCATCGTGCTGGCAATACCAAATTCCTGGTGCAGAAAGCGGCTGTATCCAAATCCATGCTGAGTGATGTAGTCGCCCCTACCACGTATTGGAAGTGGCATAGGGGACCACACTTGTCCACTCTCTTCATCGCGTAAGTAGAAAACTTCCCCTGAGATGTCAGAGACTGGATCATTATTCCAGGGTGTGAGTCGGAACTCGTGCGCGTTCTCATACCATGTGTATGCCTGGCCAGCTTCAGATACCACACTGCCAAACTGTTTGTTCGCGAGTACGTTACACCAGGGAGCAGGTGTCTGTTGATCCTCTTTTAACAGAATATGATACTCATTCCCCTCAATATTGTACCCACCGGTTCCGTTGAAGAATTGCAATCTGCCAGGGCTTAAATGAACCGGGGCGGTCAGGAAAGAAGAGTGAGTCGGCTGAAGAGGCGGGGGAGCAACATGTGGTTTCAACAGTACGTTGAGTTGATCGGCGAAGTTTCCGTGAGCGCCTTCCAGCACCACCACCGCAACGCTGAAAAGTAGCGTGATATCCTCTGGAGTAAGGTGCTCTTGCTGACGAATAAAGATACCTCCGGGCTTATCTTTATGCGCCAATGATTCACCCGTGGCAACGATTTTAAGGAGCTGATTCTGTAATACCTGTTGATACCCTCCCTGTTCGCCATTGATGATCATGAGATCAGCAATGAGCCCTTTATGACGCCAGTATTGTTGCGCCTTAATGACATGCTGCAGCAGGTTAAGCTGCACTTCATTATCAATCCTCACAACGACGATAGGGTAATCCCCCGATAGGGCGTGGTGCCAGAGTGCGCTCTGCCCAAGTCGATTCTGCTGCAAAGTTTTTACATCCGCTCTCATCTCAGGGCAGGGAAAAATCACGGCGCTTGCCAGTTTGTTATACAAACTGGCATCTTCAGCGTCGATATTGAGCTGACGTAATGCGACCTGACTGTGTGACCAAGCCATTTCAAACACACGGTTGGCGAAGAGATTGTCACGGTACTTCGCTATCAGCGATGTGCAGGTTTCACGCTGTGAAGCGGCACCAAAAACGAGATCGAGCGTGACGGATTGACCCGGTTTTAAACATACTTTTTGTCTGATAGCCAAAATGGGGTCAAGCACAACGCCAGCACTTCCGCTCAGGGCACGCTCAGACACCAATGCCAGTGGATTATCGACGTTATGACCGCGGCCAATAAATCGTGACCGATCCGTTTCATACTGTGTTTCGCGATCCATTTCGCCATGGACTAACATGGCGTGAAAAATCCAAACGGGGGCGGTTTTGTCATTGCGTGGGCGACGATGAGCCATGATCGCTTCCAGATCAGCATCAATTTCCGTCTGGACAAAAAGATTACTGAAGGCGGGATGAGAAATATCACTCTCAAGGGGAGCCAAAACGACTTCAGCGTAGCTTGTTATTTCGATGCCGCGTGACTGTCGGGAATGGTTGGTAATCACGATGCGGCGAATCTCAACATCATCTTCCGGCGAGATCACGACATGAGTGCGTATGTTTAGTGCCTCATTGCGCGTTTCAAACTCGGCACCCGCATCATTGAATCGAGCAACATATTTCAGTTGTGGACTACATAACGGCTGGTATGTGGCACTCGAAACTTCACCACTCAAACCGTCACGAACATAACAAAATATTCCGCTGTGATTGCTTGTACCGTCCCCACGCCAGCGGGTCAGCGCCAACCCTTTCCACATGCTGTAACCGACTCCAGCTTGAGTGATCATGACATGATAATTAGCGTTAGAAAGAAGCTGAATTTGTGGTAGGTGTGTTGCTGAACCGATGAACTCGCGCTGGGCAGTAGAATCACTGCGCGGTTTTCTGTTCGCCAGTTCGACAAATTGCCGGCGAGGGGTATAGAGTTCTATGTCATCGGGTACTCTCTCTTGTAAGAGAAGATATGATGATTGGAACATCGCACACGACATGAAGCGGGCGACCATTGGGGCCGTCAACAATAAATGGGAGAGAGCAAGTAACCCCATGCCCTGATGATGAGCCATGTAGGTTTTTACCACCGCGTAACGTTGCCCACGAGCAAGGCGATGTGATGTAAAATCAACCGCTTCATAAAATCCGTAGTCCCCACCCGCCCCCAGTTTTTTTAAGTGCTGCAGGTTATTAGTGGCCTGTCGTGGTAAGACCATGAGCGCCAGGAGGGTGGCGTAGGGGGCAACCACCTGATCTTCAATCAACCCCCGTTTCAGCCCTAATTCGGGGGTGCCAAAGGCTTTGTACTGGTAGCTCTGACTTTCGTCAAACGCGGCGTAGGCGGATTCGGATACACCCCATGGCATTTGAGCCGTCTCTCCCGAAACAATCTGCTGCTTAACCGCAGAGTGTGCCATCGTTTCAAGTAACGTATTCGGATACACCGGCATGACCAGATGCGGCATCAAATACTCAAACATGGAGCCACTCCATGACATGACCGCTGGCTGATTGTTCAACCGAGTGAACAGACGTCCTAGCGTGAACCAGCTTTTAACCGGCAGTTGATTAGCCGAGATGGCATAATAGTGAGACAGTCTGACTTCTGAAGGGAAAAGATCATAGGCTCCTCCATCCATCGTCCCGCTCTCCACGTTGTAGCCAATGCTAAGCAGTGCGGTGCTTGGGCGATAAAGGAAGCGAAAATCCATTTTTGCGTGATCTTCTAACCGTCTATCAATTTCAAGCAGTATTGCCAGTCGTTCACGGGCGGACCACACCACCAGACTCGTTTGTTGAGGATCAAGGTCAGGGATGTGATTATCCAAATCTGCCAGCCACAGTAATGAAGGCAGCGATGTCGTTAGAGTATGTTGCGGCGTGATCCAACTGAAAAACAATGCCCACTCATCGCGTATATTGGTGAGCTGAAGAATGAACAATGTAAACCAGTTAACCTGTTGTGATGGTTGGCTGAGTTGGGGCTGTAATATCTGACAACGTTGCATCAGAAGCGTTAAATCATCCAGGAGAGTGGAGGGCGTAGCCTGCATAAGTTGAGAAAATGGGCCATCAAGTTGCGCCATTGGGTGATCTGGCTGATCGCCAAATTGATCCTGAGCCAGTCTAAAGGTGTCTTGCAGCCCCTCCATCACGACAGCAAGTGAAAGTAGCGGCTGGTTTTTCCATTGCGCTAGTCCAGCCTGAAGCGTGGCAAGATGAGCGGCAAAATTGCCGCTGTCCACACTGGAAATATAGCGTGGTTGCAAAGGTTGCAAGGTCAAGGTGTCATACCAGTTGTAGAGGTGTCCTCTGAAGTGCTCCATTTTATCGAGGCTTTCTAATGTTAAAAGCGTACGAGTAATGACTTGTTTTTGCGTCACATATCCAAAGTCCCATGCGGTCAGGTTTGCAAGTAAAGACAGGCCGATATTGGTTGGTGATGTGCGATGCGCTACCGATGACTTGAGTATCTCCTGAACGTTATCAGGCGGTAAATTGTGGTGTTTTAATGTGACGAACTCATCAAACCAGGCCCATGTCTGCCGGGCGGTCTGGCGTAGAAAATGATGCTGGTCCGCAGACAATGTTTCATGTCGCGGCGAGGCGGGTTTACTAAATCGCCAAAGAAGGAAAGGAGCAGTCATCCACAGTACAGCCAGGAAAAAGGGCAACGGCAAGAACAAGGGGTTCATGAAACCCACTAACAATATCAGTGCAATGCCGGCAAAGGGATTAAACCACATAGCCGCGTAAAAATGACGCAGCAGTATTGGTTGAGAGGCGAGGGTAAAAGACGTGGTACTCCACTCATTGAGAAATTGATGACTGACATTCAACCGCCATAATGTGACCAAAATGGCTTTAACTGACCAGTAACTTTCATGAGGCAAAATGCCTAAAGTCAGTCCAGCTTTGCTTAGACGATTCAGTGCATCAGCAAACAATAATTTCAGATGAAGCCACCAGGCACGCTGCTTACTCTTTCTAAAACCATCCATCGTAAGCGCTAGCACCCCTGGTAAAAACAGGTAGGTCAGGATGCAAATCAGCCAAAAGGCAGGATGAGAAACCGCTGTGAAAGTCAGGAAAATTAACGTCAGTAATGCCGGCGTGATCACGCTCCGTCTGAGGTTATCAAATAATTTCCAACGAGATAGCGCACTAAGAGGATTAAGAGTAAGGCTGCCATCGGCCATACGCACATGACGTCGCAACCAGTTAAGCAGTTGCCAGTCGCCGCGGACCCACCTGAAACGGCGTGCGACATCGCTAAGATAGTTCTCGGGATAATGTTCATAAAGAACGACATTACTTACCACGCCTGAGCGAGCGTAACAGCCTTCTAGCAGATCGTGGCTTAATACCAAATTATCCGGGCAAGTATTGCGGGTCGCTCGAGTAAATGCGGCAACATCATAAATGCCTTTACCGACAAAAGAGCCTTCAGCAAACAGATCCTGATAAAGATCAGATGACAATGAAGAGTAAGCGTCGTTACCCGCAATACTGCTGCAGAGGCGGGCATAAATGCCCTGCCCAAATGGCGGAATTTCTTCAGCAAGGCGTGGCTGCAGGATCGCATAACCCTCTACAACACGATATTGATGCTGGTCGAATATCGGAGCATTAAGCGGGTGCGCCATGATGCCGATGAGTTTGTGCGCCGTTTCACGCGGGAGAATAGTATCACTGTCCAAAGTGATGACGTATTTAACCGAGCGCATTTGTGCCTGGCTGGCCCCCACGGTGACATTGAACATTTCTTGTTCACCCTGTAACCAGCGATTGAGGGCGTGCAGTTTTCCGCGTTTTCGTTCATAGCCCATCCAAACGCCTTGTGAAGGGTTATGCGTGCGGTTGCGATGTAACAGGGAAAATAGATCACCATCCGGCTTATCATTACTGTAGCGTCGGTTAAGCGCATCAATCCTGAGCATGGTGTAGCGCAGTAGTTCATCATCATCAGTATGATGTTCTTGAAGATTGTCTATGAAGTCGGTTAGCAGTGCAAAACAGAGGTTAGGTAAAGGGTTACCTAAATAACAGGTCTCCAGTGAGCGTAATAAAAGATCTGTGCTCTTATTGTTGCTGAGCATGCAGGGTATCACCACCAGTGTTCGGCAATGCTCTGGTATAGCTTCCTCATAATCAAGACGAGGAAGCGGAATGGGTGAACGGAAGCGAGTCGTTGCTTCACTGAGCAGTTGAATCGCCAATTGGCTGCTGAGCAAAAGTACGATGGGAAACAGAATCAGCCAAGGGGCTATCATTATGCCTGCCTGATAGGTTGCGGAAAGCGTATAAGCACTCAACGCAGCCATAATCAACGTGATGCTGCCAAGCCAGGAGACAAGAGGAGGAAAATTGAAATAATGATGTAATGTTTTTACTAAGGATCTACGGATTTGCAACTGTTGCTCAAGCTGTATAAGCCCTTTATCCAGCAGAAAATATCCAATATGCCTCTGGCGAGGCAGCAAATCCTCCTGTTGACTCAGCCCGAGCACTTTATTTGCCACACTGAGCTCATCAAACCGACTCTCGCGTGCAAGTTTTTCAATGACGTGTCGATATTGATCTCGGCTATCAAAGTGCATTTGGGGGTAAATACCCGCAGGATCCTGTATCAGTATTTCTTCCACCAGACTTAATGACTCGACCAGCTGTGGCCAGTCTATTTCATCGAGTTGCCTGAGTCCGGTAATACTGTTACTGACGGACAGTTGATTCAGGGCCAGTTGTCGATTGAAATGTTCAATCAGTTCGGGAATATTGCGTCCAGTATTAAGCAGGTGCTGCTCTAACCAAACCAATGTCAGGGAATGATTTTGATGGTTCAATCGTCGAGCAACCTCAGCAACAAATGCCCCTGAAAATATTTCATTCTTTTCAGCCATCGATGAAATGATATGTATGACTTTTGTGCTGTCCTGAGTCGAGTGAAGCATGATGTCGTCCACCCACTCAGCCGCTTCAACCCTTTCCTGATGGATGCTGGCGACACCTTCTGCAATGAGCGCAAGATTATGAATCAATGCAAATCGCAGCATAGCAGGAAGCGCCCAGAGTTCTCCGATGAGTAGGGGAGATACACTCTGATATGAATGTATAAACCTTTTTATCGCGCCAGAATCTAGCCGCCCGTCACTGTGACTTATCAACTCATCAGCAATAGCCTGAATGCGAAGAGTGTTAGCGGGTGAAATCAGCATGGGTAAACCACGGCCGAATTTCTCAGGCAAGAGTTGCCTGACCATGCGAATTTGCTCTTCAATAATGTAAAAATTATCTAAAAGCCATTCTGCAGCAGGTGTCAGATTGTGTTTGTCGCCAGCGCTTAATATTTCCGCGTTTCTGATCAGAGATTTTTCATTTTCAGCTAAACGTTGCAGCAAGTTATAGGATTTTTTCCCTTCAGAAAGACGATGAGTCCGTGACATGCGCTCGCCATAACGCTCCATTTCTGCTTCAGAAAAAATATCTTGCTGGTTATCTTGATAAGGAAATTTTTTCGCAGAAAATACGTCTTTTTCCTGAGAGACTTTACGTTGTGATTGTGTTTTGTAAACGGGTAAAGAAGTGCGATTTTTTTTCATAATGGCATCATATGTAACATAAATAACTCGCTGTGAAAATTAAGTGGCAAGATTAAAATCATGAGCCTTAGCGTGGAAATAGAAATTGTGCTTTTAAAGTATAGTGTGTCTCAGGAATTAACTCTCTCTCATTGCAATGTTTTTGATGCCGAAAAAATATATGCAACGAAAATAGAGCGTTGAGGGACTAAAGGAGCAAGTGGAGTGATTAAGACTAATGAATAGCAAATAGGCGTGCTAGAATCAAAACTCAACACCAGGAAGTGACTTATGCAATGGTCAAACCCGTTAGTGAAATTTTTTTTGAGCACTGAGGCAAAAATAAAATGCCCTGTTTGTCAAAAATATGCTGTGCAATCTCTCGAAAAACAACGGCGTGGTCAGGCGATGATCTGCCCGCATTGTAAAGTGCTTTTCGTACTGGAAGCTGAACAGAGACGATAGTTAACTGAGTCTTCATTAGTTGATGAGCTTAATATTTTTATCAGAAAGCAAACATCCGATAGGTAAAAAAATGCCTCATATACTTGAATGGATTGATATTAATATGCAAATTCCCGGGCTCAAACAGGAATGTGTTGTTCAATTTAAGTCGGGGGAAGTTCAGGGCGGCTGGCTCTATGGTGGCCAATCCCAAGGGGGCGATCACTTTTTTGTCGAAGCACATGCGGAGTATGAGATATCCTTAGATGTGACTTTCTGGATGTCGCTTCCCCCTTGTCATCAGAATACTGAATTAATTATATAGAGTAATCCTGTTGCGTGAAAAATAGTCTAATGTGTTTGTTTGTATATTACATTGCAAAGATCCAATTCCCCATCTTAAGTAATATGCTGCTGATAAATGAAGAAGATTATCTCCATGAATGGATTTTCGTTAATGTTGACAGAAGTATCTGGTTGGGAATAAGTGTTGTTATTTTATTGATTGAAGTCATTTTTGACAATTACTGATGTCTGATGAATTTATTTTTAGGGGTTTCTGTTCGTTAGCGTTATATCACTTTAAGGGACAATTATGTATACAGATGATGATAGACGCATGCTGGTTTCTGATGCCATTCATAAAGCAGTACGGAAACTTATGAACTCTGGTCATGAAGTGACAAGGAAAGCAACAATTTCGGTATTAGAAAAATTCCGCAAAAATGAAAAGGAACCATACTTATCAGATATATATAGAGATGCCTCTCTGATGGTCAGGAATGGTAGGATTTAGTTTTGTATTTAACATTCTCTTATACAAATCTTTTTCCTTTGACGCCGTACTCCATGTTGACTCACATAACCACTCTGGCGATTTCCGCTGTTGCCACTAAGCAGTCATAGCCCTTAGTCTCCCAACGACATCGGCCGCTCCCCTCCCGGCGGCAACCCAAACAATCTCCGCACCCCATTTAGAAAGGCCCCATACGGCCGCCCGAGAAACAGCATCATCAATGTGGCACCGAGTGTGCCGCGCGCTAATCCACTGCCGGATGCGCCACTAAAAGCTATAATGGCGGCATAAATTGGGACCTGAAAACTGACCAGAGCAGCACTGTCCCACAAGAGCTTCGAGACCCGGCTTGTTCCTGCGCGTTTCATCAGCCAGTCTCGCCACAGACCGTAAGGACGAGCAACCGGCACCATAAGAATTGCACCAATTAAACGTGCATGCAGTACCTGATCCCACGCCATCCCAGCGACCCATCGTTCATTGATAATGCCGGTTGTAGTGAAAAACAAAATCAGTGCAGTTGTATCTGCAACAAAAGCAGTAAGGCGTTTGCTCGGCTCCTGAGGTTTAGACAAAAGGCATTTCCTGTTTTGGCATCGAGAGGATAGGGGGAAATTTTAAGAAAGTTTAATTATGTATGTTTTATTGAATACATCTTTTTGAAGAAGCGCCAGAATTTTGACTTCAGGTGCAATTTAATCTGAGCCATTTCTCTTACCGGTCACATAACGGACATAACTGACCAGTAATGAGTGAATCGCCACGGGAACGGGGTCACTCCAGCCCGATATGACACCGGGCTTAAAAAATCAGGACTGAGGTTGACCGACGGGCCCCTGACCCTGTGGGCCACCCGGTACGGATTGCTCACTTGGTGCATGAGGACGACCATCGGGACCCACAGCAGGTCCTGGCTCCTGACAACCAGCCAGCGTCATCAGACTGGCGACAATAAACATCCCACCTAAAAAGCTCTTCATAAACTTCCTTTCTTAAGATCAGGCAACCCAGCGTTGCCCATTAAGCCTGGTCATGTCTACCTGCTTATGAAAGCGAGGCGGCAAAACTAAATCCCTTTTGCTACCAATGTGTTCGTGAGTTGCTTAATGAATCATGTTGATATGAGCGGTCAAGTGTCGATACTGTATATAAATACAGTTAAGGCAAATTAAGTGATTACCATGCCCCGTGATTATGAAATTCTGATCGCCTTCAGGCAGGCGATAAACCGTGATGCCGTTGGCCGCTATACCATCAGCACCACTGACTTTGTGAAGGAACTTGAACGCCTGAACTGGCACTACACACTACGTGCCGCTAACAAGTGGATTGAGATGCACACGACGACCTTCAGGGACATCTCACCGGAGGAGGGTGAAGAAAGGGTTTTTCAGGTATTCAATCCCAATGGTTAAGTGGATGGCATTTAGTGAAACGGGGGGAGTTCAACTTAACTTCGGTGAGGTTGAAAAAAAACACATGAACCGGCCTTGAGTCCAGTTCATGTGGAGAGTGCTGACAATCCGATATTTTTTTTATTTGCCCGCCCTGCTGATCAGTATCACCAGGGCGTGGGTCCCCAATGGGTCTGGGCCAGAAACACAATCACCAGAACCAAGACAGTGGTGACTGCAGGTATGATCAGGTATCGCATATTCAGTCTCCTGCATGTCTTATGACAAGCATTTGAATCAATGGCAACCCGCGTGCATTCTTCACTGAATTGTTTACATGACCAGATTGCTGATCGACCGCAGGTTTAGGATTTCAGAACCAGTTCAGATACTCAGATAAACCAATAACCAAAACGACAACTGCAACAATGTTCAGTACAACGACAAATCTTGGTGAAACATCCATAAGTCACCTGTATTCAGTGCGTGCTGTTATGGTGCAGAAGGGTTTGCAGTCATTGACCAGCAAACAGAGTCTTACCACCACGTTGGTGGAATAAAGCCAGCTGTCAGATCGGTCAGCCGAGTGACGTTGTCACAAATACTTGCAGTGATAGGGTGCAGTCATCATGACCTAACTAACTCAGCGCTTCGCATTACTGTTCCTGTCCCTAACACCCGATCATTTGCTCATAAAGCATAGTGCAGGTCTGTATCAACCAAAAGCGGAGCCGTGGAAGGATATAGATTAGCTTTGCCTTTACATAACGGCATTAGGTTAAATGACTCGAATAGCCTGATACCGGACGCTCAACAGTTAAAAAAAAAACCGCACAAGGCGGGCAAAATTCGTTACATGGGATAATCTCCATATAAGTTATAACGTTAGGTTATCTTGAAAGTTCGGATTTTCGTTCTATTTTTATTTTTAATTCAAACTGACGCTCACCACGGGCGGGAAAGCGATGAGAGAACACAGAGCAGGAATGATTGGCTGTGCCATTGGAACGGCTGTAATTGAACTGACCGCGAGAGGCGTGGCAATAAACAAGAAGAACATACTCTATGAGCTTGAGAGGATTGCTGCTTCGTCAAAGGACATACAGGTCAAGGCCTTTGCATTAGACGCGGCAAAGCTGTTAAGAAAGGGCGAGGAGCTGATACCAGGTTAGATTTCTGAAGGGGATTACCCCCGCCATTGTGACTGGCAGAGGTAATGTTGTTGCGATTCAAGGTTCATCTATCCGCGAAACCTTCAGGTGTGCACTCTCTCCTTTGCCGAATACTTTACCGCTGACACGCACCTTATCTTCAGCACTGTAAGTCTTCCCTTTGAAGGTGGAAGCTGGCGCATCAATGATGACTGTCCCTGAGCTGTCGCGGAACTGGTACGTGTCGCTACCCACCTTTTTAACGATGTATCCTTCAAGTGTGACGTATCCCCCCTGACGGAAATCTTTAATAAGTGAGACCGGCGTCTCGGCTGTGTCTTCTGATCCTTTGTAACCTGCATCCTCTTTTTGCTGCGGAGGAGGGGTTTTCCCCTGTTCGAACCCACCTTGTTCGGCATATGCGCCGAAACTCAGCATCAGCATAACTGCGAACCATGAGGCTTTGTTCATATCATTCTCCCTTTATGAATAACTCAGCTATAAGTCTGGCACACGATAAAAAGAATTCACCGAATCGACAGAGCCCGATGCTCTGACATCAAATGCAGCAAAGTCACATCCATCGGACATAACTGGATGTAACTTTTAAACAGTCAGGCAGGCACAGAGAGGGCTTTATGACTGCGTGACCAGATACGGTGTTCTTTCATTGCATCAATAAATGCACTGAGCACCGCACCATCTGACTGGTCTCCATCAACGATCCCTTCTTCAGCTTCATCGTCTTTCAGCGCAAACTGCGTTTTGAAACGTCTGGCTTCACCACTGAGACCAATCACTTTCAGGTGCTTGTACGCTTCAAGCAGGAAGTATCGGCTGTCACCACTCAGCAGCAACGCATCAATATTGCCGTCAGGCACAAACACAGCATCAAACGTCAGAGAAGGGAGCCCGGCAAAGGTCGCATCAACAGGTAAAACGGAACCGTCATCAGCGCGGACTTGCCCCATGTGTGAAGCCAGTAATTTTGTATGTACACCTACAGCCTTGAGCCCCTGTAATACTGCGAGCACATCAGCAGACTTGACCCCATCACTGATAAGCAAAGCAACCTGGCGACCTTTTATCTCGCCATCAGGTTTTGCGTAGAGGCTGAGGCTAAGGTCTTTATCCAGACCATTTACAGCAGGTGCTGGTGTGGTATTCAACTGCTCGTCGGTTAACGAAATCCCCAGGTTTTCGGCTACACCCTGTGCCAGAGCGATGTCTATATTCAGTAAATGATCGATAACGCGCTCACGAATATACGGGCGTGCAACTTTGCTTAACTCAAATGAGTAGGCACCGATAATATGCTCCTGCTCGACAGGTGTCTGGCTTAACCAGAATAACCGTGGCTGAGAGTAATATTCACCAAACGAAGGGCTCCGCTCGCGCACCTTATGCCCTTCAATGCGTTCCTGATAGCTGTCAAATCCACCTCCCTCAGCTGCAGGGGGCGTTTCTCGTGGCCAGTTATCGTTGATCGAGTTAGGCTCATAATTCGCTGGATTAGTATCAATGTCCTGGCGATGCATGCCCTGACGCTGGAAGTTGTGGTATGGACAAACCGGACGATTGATGGGGATCTCATGAAAATTCGGACCGCCCAGACGACTGATCTGCGTATCGGTATAAGAGAAGAGTCGGCCCTGCAGTAATGGATCGTTGGTAAAATCCAGCCCGGGAACAATGTGTCCTGGATGGAAGGCTACCTGTTCTGTCTCAGCGAAGAAATTGTCCGGATTGCGGTTCAGTACCATTTTTCCCACGATCTCCACCGGTACCAGCTCTTCCGGGATGAGTTTGGTTGCATCCAGAATATCAAAGTCAAATTTGAACTCATCCTCCTCAGGGATGAGCTGTAGACCTAATTCATATTCAGGAAAATCGCCGGCTTCTATCGCTTCCCACAGGTCCCGACGATGAAAATCCGGGTCACGTCCGGTCAGCTTCTGTGATTCATCCCAAAGCAAGGAGGCTTTACCCGCAACTGGCTTCCAGTGAAAGCGCACAAAGGTAGCTTTGCCCTCTGCATTGATGAGACGGAAGGTATGAATACCAAAACCTTCCATAGTCCGATAGCTGCGGGGGATCCCACGGTCGGACATCGCCCAGATAACGTTGTGTAGTGTTTCTGGCTGCAGCGAAACATAGTCCCAGAAAGTGTCATGCGCACTCTGACCCTGGGGGATTTCATTGTGCGGCTCGGGCTTAACGGCGTGAACAAAATCAGGGAATTTAAGCGCATCCTGAATAAAGAACACCGGCGTGTTGTTTCCGACTAAATCAAAAACACCCTCATCGGTATAGAACTTTGTGGCAAATCCGCGGATGTCTCGCACCGTATCAGCCGATCCCGCGCCGCCCTGCACAGTAGAAAAACGAACAAATACAGGCGTTACCTGATCGGTATCGGACAGGAAATGTGCCTTAGTCAGCTCCTTTAATGAGCGGTAAGGCTGAAAATATCCGTGCGCTGCTGAACCTCGCGCATGAACGATGCGTTCGGGGATGCGCTCATGATCAAAATGCGTAATTTTTTCCCGCATGATGAAGTCTTCAAGCAGGGTAGGACCACGTGCGCCAGCACGTAATGAGTTCTGGTCATTGGCGATCCGCGTTCCCTGATTTGTCGTCAGACTCTGGTCCGTGCCATTTTTACGGTGCGCCTCAAGCTGCTCAAGTTTGGCGTTCTGCGTCTCAGGTGCTTTAAGGCTGCCTGGCGATGTGGGCTGCTTTCCAGGCGGAGTAGGTTCGGACGGCGGCTGATGTGAACCATCTCCAGGTGCAAGGGAACCCATTCCCGGTTGTGAGGACTCAGGCCCCTTTAATGGAGCACGTTGCTCTAAAGCTTTTTTTGATGTTTCATTCGACATTGCCATTATCCCATTAGAGTTATCAATTCACCCTATGAAATATAGGTCAAAAAGGGAGTGGTGAAATATTTTAGGGATACTCTGTTGTTCCCGCTTTGCTTATTTTCATGTGTGTGTTGGTTGTCAATCAGAAAAGGTGGTGTATTAGATCTTTATTTAAGCGTAGCCGTAAGGCTGAAGGGTCTGGGAAAATTAATGAATCAAATGAGAGGGTGGGTTATTGAAAATAATGTTATGAAGAAAATCATTATTTTTAAGCCCTTTGATGGTAAGTGCTGTTGAAGAAGAACAGAAATTTTACGATCCGCTTATTTTTTGTGCTCCTATCTTTATCAAAATCAAAGGGAACAGAATCACAAAAACACAGCGTTCCCACCAGACAACATTTACTGTCAATGGTGGGAACGATTTATCAAAGTTGATATTCCTAAGAAATTAAAATCAATGATGCCTTTCATTTGTTAAAACAGTATGAGGTTGTGTACGTCTGCCAATGCGACCAAAAACAGCAGCCAGCAGAGCTTCGATGATTAAAATAAAGAAAGTGAACCAGCTTGCCTTGGCAGTAACAGCGGCAGCTTTTTCAGCTGCTTCGCGAGCTTTTTGCTCAGCCTGCTGCTTCAGTTGCTGAAACTGAGCAACGGCTTTCTGATAGCTGTCAGCCGTCTGGTTAACAATCTGCTCGGCTTCCTGATCGCTCTTACCCGTACGGGCTTTAATAACGTTTTTTAGTGCCTCACGGTCAGCTGCCTGAAGCGTATCTGAATGGCGATTAATGACACCCTGTATCCAGTTTACGATATCGTTGTCAGCGTTCTGAGGATTCTGAGCTGTTTCCTTAGCCTGATCCTCTGCACCGTTAGCCTCTTTACTCACGTCCTGCTGGAGCTTCTCAGGTTGCAGTTCAGGTTTACCAGTCTGACGGAGAGTGGTTTGTAATTCGTTTTGTAACTGATCGAGGTTTATATTGTTTTCCTGAAGCTTTTCCTTAGCGATGTTGCCAATGGAAGGCGCTACTGCCGAAACTCCGCTACCAACCGCACTTGCGCCCGCACCCAGAATAGAAAATGCTCCTCCGATTACACCGCTTGCCAGTGAAAACGCCAGCCATAGCGTTATGAGCGTACTGACGCCAAACATCAGCAAACCATGAAGGGCTCCTTCACGCTGAGCAAGCCGGCCCGCAACGTAACCCCCGGCAATTATGGCGAGAAGCATACTGACGCCGGTCCAAATGAGCGCACCAGTTCCGATATGATCGAGGGGATTAGATTCCTTTTGAGGATCAATAACAGATGCACCTATCGCAGTACCTAAAATACCCAGCAAAAGATGAATAATTAGCGCAGCGATTACACCAGCAATTACAGCGCTCCATGAAATTCGTTTTAGCGGAAATCCGCCAGCGGCTTCTGTTACAACAACACCATCATTAATCCAGGGTTCAGCCATGACTGTTCTCCCAAGAATCTCTTGTTAATAAAATGAAATAAAACCCAGCCGTTATTGTTTAGCGTAGTCATTAAATTAAAATGCACCAAATGCGCACCCATGTTTATTCTGATGGAGTAAGCGAGCCGTCATAGAAGGGCTGGATTAGGTAGATGAATATTTATGAAATGCAAGAGGCAGAGTGATTTACCCTGCGCTGAGAAAGAACTTTAGTGTCAATTACTCTTGCCATAGTTTCCATTTAATCTCAGTCAGGAAAGTTGGATATTACTCATCGAACGTAATTGTTGGTATGAACATACTTTGGCTATGAATGATTACCATATCCCCTATAGGAGGAAAATAAGCCAAGCGCAAAAGTGATGATATGGAACTTATCCTTTGGATACTCAAGGTGATTATTTACCATGTGTATCAGATGCAAAATCTTAACTCTTCGAGTTGAACAACATGCAGATAAAGATTTACCTCTCATTTCAGAAAAAACGCATAAAGAATTCTCACTAAATTTAGATATTCTTCTAAAATTATTTTGGATATTACAAATATTGCTATCCTTACTGGGCCACTCTAAAACAGAGTCTGTGTTGGTTCCCGCAAGGTTTGATTCTTGAATAAGATATGTAAGAGGGAAAGTCATGCCGACACTAAATTACGAATTCTATACGATAAGCGCACCGGAACACGACGGACGTTGTACGCTTCATCGTAGCCAGTGTATAAGATTACCTGCCAGAGAAAAACGACTGTTTTTAGGGTCATTTACCTCTGCCACTCAGGCATCTCAGTACGTTATGGCGCAACATCACTCATGGCATCTTTCAGAATGCGTATTCTGCCTGAATTCAAGCGATGCCATCCACAGAACATCCTCTGTAAACTAACCGCCAGACTTCCTGCTTAAGATGAATGTCATCCACTGGGGCATTCATCCATGTGCATCGAATTGCCTTCCTTCAATGAGGTGCAGTTTGATAATGACAGGTATGGTTTCTCACTGAGGATACGAAGTCCTTTCGCACCGCATCGTCATTTCAGCTATGACTGGTACCATTTTCTTTGTTCTGCTTACAGTGTCCCTGTTTCAACTCTCTAAGCGTCGGATGATGTCTTCCTGTATCAAGCTGGCGAGTTCTGGCTTCTCCAGCACTGATGTTGTTATCAGGTACTGCGAATATGAATTTTTCATACCCCTCGGTATAAGATGATCGGGCGGCATAATCCGTTGTGTCAGGGGACCGTGCTTTGTCATCAAAACCATCATGACTACCTACCAGCAGTGAAACTGCGAAGAAAGTGATTTTTAGCATGATTCTATCCTGGGTAAGTGGAGACGATTAGTCTGGAAGTGATCTGAATGAAACGCGTCTAATCCTACTCGTTGGGTGAGGAGTGCCGGAGGTATGCATCGACCGGGCAAAGGGTAATTCAGGCTGCGTTAACTTTAATGACTTTTCCATGCTCAGTAAGTCAAACGCTCATCTATCGCAAGGCTGAATGGCCCATTTTGGCGTCCGAAAATTGTCCGAACACGCAATCCTAAAAAATGGATAACTGTTTGATAGTAATGATAAGTATGCGTAGCTATTGAAAGGATTTTTCGGTGTGGTTTTAACTTATCTGACTGATATAAAACATAAAATGTCGTTTAGCATTCAAAGGATGGTCATATCAGCTGTAAACATGGTTTTTCTCCTTGTGGGTTACGGCTGAATAGTACGGGGCACTGTGACAGAATCTGTCAGGAGACGCTGCTGGACTGTAACAAAAGCAGTGCACCGCAATCTTGGATCCTGAGATTTTTGCAAATTGCCTTTCATGATTTGGCTTCAATATACTGGTGTAAGATCAAGGCTTTTAATTGAAACTGTTTTATTGACTAAATTATCTCACAGTGAAAAGAGCCAAAGTTTTAATTTCTTCTCTACCTAATATTTTTAGAACAGTAATCACTCTGAATAGAGGAAATGTAAAAAAGACATGAGTTTCATCAGGTTGCCTTTTTATGCCATTTATCATCATTTCCCTTCTCATACTTCTGTTTAACGGCTGACCAGGCAACTTTGTGTGAAACTTCTTCATGCGAGCTGTTATCCTTGCGGTCTTTTTTCTCTTTATACTCATCCCACGCACTGTTGAATGCGGCAAGATAAATATCCTGTGCATGTGCAGGAAGAACATTCTTCACGCTATCAGGTAATTCATTACGAGTTTGATAAGGCATGAGCAATCCTCTTTTTGATTTCAATTTATATCATGGTTCAAATTTGAATATTAGCAACGTAAGGTTTAAAATCTATTGAATTCATATGGTTAATGGTGTTGCTTCGTGTTGTCGATGCGATTGCTCAATGGGAAAAACTTCTCTGTTAATCATTCAAGATAGATAATGCATTGCAGGATGGTAACAATCTGGTTCATTTATGAAAATATTCCGAGGTGAGCAGAGTACATGTTCAAGGGACTGAGCCTACTCGATAATTAACTACTCAACTCGAGAGGGAGGTAATTAATACTAAACGAAGCGTAAATAGTGCCTTGACTGTCACTGGAATTATCAGATTTAAGCCAGGCGAGGCGATGTCATTAAGTGGCTGTGTCATCAAGAAGTGGCCCTTTCATTATTGTAAAAATTTACTAGCCTTAATATTGGCTAATTGATTAATACTCATATTAAAGAGGTTTTTGATGACAAACGAAGCGGTTAATAATCTTACAGACTTCCCGGTTCCTCCCTTTAAAAAGCAGCCACAATCTTCTCCTGGTCTGGCATCCCAGATGAACCCTGTGCCGGATCATGGTGAAACCAGTTACACCGGTCATGGTAGGCTTTCAGGTAAAAAGGCACTTATAACGGGTGGTGATTCAGGTATCGGTCGGGCCGCAGCGATAGCCTTTGCCAGAGAGGGAGCCGATGTTGCCATAGGATATCTTCCTGAAGAGGAAAGTGATGCACAGGAAGTCATCGAATTGATCCAGAAAGAAGGCAGAAAAGCCATTGCCTTACCCGGTGATATCAGGAGTGAAGAATTTTGCACTGAGCTGGTTGAAAGGGCGGTCGCCGAACTTGGGGGACTGGATGTTCTGGTGAATAACGCGGGCCGACAGCAATACTGCTCATCCATTCGTGACCTGACGACAGAGGCTTTTGACGCAACTTTCAAAACCAATGTTTATGCCCTGTTCTGGATTACCAAAGCGGCGTTAAGACATCTGTCAAAAGGGGCCAGTATTATCAACACCTCATCAGTGCAGGCCTATGATCCCAGTGACATTCTTCTGGACTACGCCCAGACGAAAGCCTGTATAGCAGCCTTTACTAAATCCCTCGCTAAACAGTTGGGCCCTGAAGGTATTCGTGTTAATGCCGTGGCCCCCGGTCCTTACTGGACACCGTTACAGCCTTCTGGTGGTCAGCCTCAGGAAAAACTCACTCAGTTTGGCGAAAAAGCCCCGCTAGGCCGTCCCGGACAGCCTGTTGAGATTGCGCCTCTGTATGTCTTACTGGCATCAGATGAAACGCCATTTACTTCTGGTCAGGTCTGGTGCTCCGACGGTGGGACGGGCACCCTCTGAACCTGAAGACATACTTAATCCTCATCCACGGCAAACCCCGCCATCCTCAGATGGCGGGCACAAGTTACTGGGTGATTTCAGGATGCTGATCAACTAAATTGCGGCGTTTTTTCTTCAGTTCCTCAATTCTTTCATCTATGTCTTCGATGCGTTGCTCAATACCATCGTGATGTTCCTGTAGTAACTCTTTAGCCTCTTCGAGTGATGAGGCCGCAGGGGTATCGCCATAAAGAGGTTTATTCGCTGTCTCTCTTAAAGTGAAGCCGGTGACAACCCCGATTGCTCCTACAACCATCAGATACCACGCAGGCATATAAAGGTTACCGGTTTCTTCAACCAACCACGCAGTCAGAGTAGGCGTGACGCCCGCAACCAGAATCGAAATGTTATAGGTACTGGCCAGTGCACTGTAACGTACCTCTGTCGGGAACAATGCCGGCAGTGTTGCAGCCATCACACCAATGAGACAGTTCAGTATCACAGCCTGAATAAACAGGCCAAAAAAGAGCGCAACAACACTGTGATGGGTGATCAACATGAATGATGGAATGGACAAAATGACCATGGCCACACTGCCAATAATGATAAATGGACGCCGTCCAAACTTATCACTCAGCAATCCCATGATGGGCTGTACAAACAGCATGGCCAGCATGATAACGACAATGATCAACACGCCACGGTCTTCAGAGTAATGCAAGTTGTGTGTCAGATAGCTTGGTACGTAAGTTAACAGCATGTAGTAAGCGACATTGGTGGTGATCACGATACCAATGCAGGATATAAGATTACGCCAGTGCTTTCGGGCAACTTCCTTGAACGGAACTGAAGGCCCCTCGCTCAGACCCTGTTTAGAACCCTGTTCAAGTGAATCGACGTGCTTCTGAAATGCTGGCGTTTCTTCAAGCGCATGGCGCAGATAAAGTCCAATCAGCCCCAGTGGTAATGCCATAAAGAAGGGGATACGCCAGCCCCAGTCATTAAACTTTTCCTGTCCGAGTATGGTGGTAAGCAGCACAACGACACCCGCTCCACAGACAAATCCCACCAGTGAGCCGAAATCAAGCCAGCTTCCTAAAAAACCACGCTTACGGTCGGGGGAATATTCTGCGACAAAGATTGAAGCACCGGTGTATTCCCCTCCGACTGAAAATCCCTGGACCATTTTTGCAATCAGCAGCAGAACAGGCGCCCAGAAGCCAATGGAGGCATAGGAAGGTATCAGTCCGATGCTGAAAGTGCTGAAAGTCATCAGTATGATCGTAATAGCCAGAATTTTCTGTCGGCCGTATTTATCACCCAGCACGCCAAAAAACATACCACCCAGCGGTCGGATGATGAACGGAACAGAAAACGTCCCCAGAGCCGCAATGATCTGAATACCCGGTGAGGCATCAGGGAAAAAGACTTTCCCCAAAACAGCAGCGACATAGCCGTAGACGCCGAAATCAAACCATTCCATAGCATTACCCAAGGCGGCAGCGGTAATCGCTTTTTTCAGACGGCCATCATCTATGATTGTCACGTCCTTAAGACGCATCGGTTTTACTTTTTTTCTTCTGATACTAAGCATTTCCCTTCCCTTAAAATCAATGAATTACTACAAGTACCTGGTTATAAACTAAACGGTTCGACTTCATGACATTCGAAACATGAATCATTGAACCACCTACATCATAGACATAAATTTACAATCTGCCGGGTTAGGTCAGTTGAGCGCCTTGATTACTTGATAGACTTTGAGTTCTTAAAGATTAAGTTGGAAAAGGGGGGAGCAGAGAGGGATGATGGCTGCCTGAAAATTCAGCGTCTGTTGGTGGAGGCGGAAATTTGTGTATAACTTGCCACAGGGAAATAAGTCTCTGGTGGCTAGCGATCTGCAATGTCGTCAGACCATTTAATAAGTCCACCAGTTTCCTGACAGGCAGTTATTCCAGGCTTTGGCTTTCATTTTAAAAAAACAACTATAACTATAATTCAAAATTAATATTTGTTGAGGTGTGTTTGAGCAAACTGGAGTCAGATGTTGAAATCGTTGCGGTTAAGTTGAGAAAACTTGCTGCTTTTCACCAATCGGGAATGAGCCTTACTGAAGTAAAATTGCAGGTTGATGCAACTATTCAACAAATGAAAGAAACCTTGGATAAAGACAAAACACAGCAGGCAATCAAATGGACTGAGTTGCTCAATTCACTTGAAAAGTTCAACAGAAACACAGTCCATCCGATGTGGATGGCGGTAATTAAGCATGCAAAGTTCCGCATCAAGAGTCGTATTCAAACTGCTGTCTACTGCAGGAAACACTTCAAAGGCAATGCGTATTAATTAGAATCAGCTGATACAAATTGCTAGTCATAATGTACTTCATGTTTTAAAAACTAATGAAATTGGGTGCCGTTCCCAAGAAGGAGGGAATGGTGTCAACATACCCTTCATAAAATTCATCGGAATTGTCCAGGTAATAAACGTAGTCATCCAAATTAAATTGTGACGGGATCTGATTAACATCATTAAAAGTCCTAAATATGCTCTGGTAAGATATGTTTTACCATGAGATTGAATGCGCTAGAATAAAACCTGAGGACAAAGCGTAAGCCCATATCTTCAGGAGATATCAAAATGGAAAGCATAGAAAAAATTATTGGTGAAGCGGCATATCGGATTCTGCTACGTCAGGAAAAAGTCGACGTTGCACAGTTGTACAGAGAGTTGAAAAGCATGGCCTCGGAAGAGGAGTCAGGACTTCGCCAGACCACAATCATCCATGCAATGGCGTGGCTACAGGATTACCGCCAGCCATCATCTACTGATCAACCTCCACTCGATCCCTTGCGAGGACTTCATTCGAGTGAGTTTGCCATTCGGATGGCAACATAAGATTTGGATAAAAAGTAATATTTAAAATGCACTTAAAACGTGATTTGGCGTATGTCACTACTGGCGATTTTAAATTCATGTTTATCAGGTGCAGAGGGTAGAAATAGCACTTTTTGCAACAAAAAAAGATGCGGTGGTTTTATATTCTTGTACAACTTTACTAAAACTGTACAACTAACCGGGCGGCATAACTCAACGTCCATTTGGGAGTCATACTATGCGTCAGAATGGATACACGCCAAACTCCTCGGAAGCGATTGCCCAGTACTTTTCAAGAGCGTCGTTACCGTCTCAACAAGAGACTTTGGGTCAAATTGTTGTTGAAATTCTGCGGGAAGGCCGCAACCTTAACCGGAAATCGCTTTGCACCAAACTCCTGCGCCGCATGGAGCTTTCTGGCAACGCGGAAGAAGAGCGCCACTATCACCAGTTGATTGGTCTACTGTTTGATCGTGAGAGCTAAGAGCAGTATTTGTCCAGGTTGTACAGCTTTTGTCTTACTGATGTCGCATTGGATTTGTACAACTCGTGAATGATAGATTTCATTATGGTCCTTCGCGAACCTTCAAATTGACGCACATTTCCTGAAAGACATGCAGCAATCAGAGACGAGTATGAACAGAAGTGATTTACAGAAAATAATTGATGAAATCATAGGCGAAGCTACGCTGGCGTTGCTCATCAAGGCTGGACCGATTAGCAATATCGCACTGATTAATCAGCTCAAGGTTATGCAAGAACAGGCTGAACAAGAGACCCGCCGGCAGCACATTGCGCTCGCGATCAAAGAAGTGAATGAGTGTATTGCCGTTAATCAGGGAGTTAAGCGCAAAAACAATGACGAGGATAGCGTTGTTTATCTCTTTCCTGAAAGCTACGGGGGTGGGAATCAACGTAAGCACTGAACTGACTCAGGTAAGCCGGACATTAATCGATAACAGGACAGGATAATGCAAAAGCCTCAAGACACTCTCTCAGCTATACCCGATGAAGAGCTTGCCATGCATTTTCGTGAGAACGGTGCGGTGCTTAGCGATGAGGCAGCCGTTCTGAGTATGATCATTCCCCGTCTACTGGCTACTGAAGGGCACGTTAGCAATAAGTCGATTATTCTTAGTTTGATCTCTGCGCTTGAATCCACTAATGATGAAGCCGAAATGGAAATTTTGCGCAAAACGCTCGGCATTGTCGTGGGCTACACCCCGGACGATGCGTGAATATATTTCGAATGAGGTGCTAATGCATTAACTCAGATAGTAGACGTATTATGCCTGCATATCTCACTTTTACGTCGTCATCGATTTCACGTTCCTTCAATTTATGCATTGCTTGAGAAAGTGCGTGAAGCTCGAAGGGAATTCCCTCTCTAATAAACTGCCTCACCGTTTCGCCTAACAGAGCAAGCATTTCTTGCGTAATTCGTTCATCATGCCCCACTTGACCTCCAAAATATGTATGCACATCCAGTTTGGCATATTCCTTGGAGAGTCGACACCTGTTTTTGATGTCATCGCATTTTAAATTAAATTCGTTGGTGTTTATAAGCGGTGTATGGCTTCGCTTATAAAAATATTTTCCTTCCGCAGTATTCGCTCTGATAAGTGAATTGCTATTAAAATAATAAAAAAATTGGTTTATAAGCGAAGCGTTAAATATGAGGTTTTTTATAACTCTCCAAAAAATGGTGAAAGGATCCAATGAGGTCAACGAGACTCAAAATGTCATCAGTACTCTTTTTTTTCAATGGTACCTATCGCTTTCACGCGAAATGTTCACAACAGTGGACCAACGCGAGTGGTACAGGCGATTTTACGTTGTTGCTTGGCACTGGAAAAATGGGGCATTGCCACCGCTATCGAATGGGGTGAACGGCACGGAAAATAAAGGGTCTGAAAGGGTCTGTCAGAGGCCAATTGCGAATTAATGTTCGCACTCTCCGTTATAATCCTGATAATGCACGCAGGATCGAACTTAACTGAACGCTGTAAACGGAGAGATGAAATGGTAAATGATTATTTTGCACCCGCCCCAATGGGCATGACGCCGGAACAGCACAAACGTACGATTGCCGTTGCGGCGGCGTTAGCCGTGGCAAAAGAGTCGGTGAGTGCTTCCACTTCCGCGAGCGGCTCTAAAGCTTCATGGGATTTGCAAGCCGTCGCGAATGAGATCGCCAATCTCGCCGATGCGATTCAGGATGCGCTCGAGCCTGACGAAACCATCTGATCGCTACTATCAGGACGGCCTCTACAGGCCGTCTCTGTTTTTTTAAAAATATTTTCTCCAGACTGCATCCAATTCACCTCCTTCATACGTATATCCCGATGTGAGCAAATTCTTCGCTCCCTACAACGAGGATTTATGATGAAAAAGCTATTAGCAATCACCCTGGTTTCTGGCGCTCTGTTTACCGCTACTGCTTTTGCCGCGATGGATTCCGGTTCTGTCATGGTGGGTGGCGCCGCCATGTTCCCGCAGAAAAACATCATTGAAAATGCCCTCAACTCGAAAGATCACACCACCTTAGTGGCGGCAGTGAAGGCGGCAGGTTTGGTAGAGACACTGGAAGGTAAAGGTCCATTTACCGTGTTTGCACCTACCAATGCGGCTTTCGCTAAGCTGCCTGCCGGTACGGTTGATAATCTTCTCAAACCCGAGAATAAAGCCAAGCTCACCAGCATCCTCACTTATCACGTCGTCGCCGGTAAATACGATATGAAAGCGCTGGAGATGAAAATCAAGCAGGGTGGCGGACATGCCGAACTGAAAACGGTGAACGGCCAACCGCTGTGGATTATGAATAATGGCCCGCACAACATTCAGCTCAAAGATGCACAAGGCAATATGGCCAATATCAGCACCTATGATGTGAACCAGAAAAACGGTGTCATTGATGTGATCGATACCGTCCTGATGCCTAAGTAATTGTCTATACTCGGAATAGCTTTCATCGTCTTCCGGGAAAAACATGGATAAGGATTTGGCAGAACAGCAGGTGAAATTAATGCGGGCGATTGCGCAAGGCGATCGCCGCGCATTTGAACAATTGTATCGACTGACCTCGCCCCACCTCTTTGCCATCGCGTTACGCACATTACGCCAGCGTGCCTGGGCGGAAGAGGTGCTGCACGACTGCTTCCTCACCGTGTGGAATCGTGCCGGTACCTATGACGCGACGCTTAGCGCGCCTGTGACGTGGATGACACAGATCGTGCGTAATCGCTGCATCGACTGGCTACGTAGCGGGCAAGCACGCGAGGCAAGAGAGTCACAAGAGTATGATGACCAGCATTTCGCGGAAGAGGGCAGTGAGTCAGAAGCGCAGATTGAGGACGCACAAGCTGCACGGTTACGGCACTGCTTGCAGCATCTCAGCAGTGAGCAACGGCAAAGTGTCACGCTGGCTTATTATCAAGGGATGTCTCACAGCGATATCGCAGCATGGCTGCAGCAGCCCGTCGGATCAGTAAAAAGTTGGATTCGTCGAGCAATGGAGCATCTTCGGGAGTGCGTGGGCCTATGAATACTCATCAACAGCGGGATGATGCGCTGGCATCAGAATATGTGTTGGGGACGTTACGCGGCAATGCCCGACTGCGCTTCGAAAAACGCCTGCGTGAGGAGCCTGAGCTGGCGGCCTGTGTCGCAAGCTGGCAGACGATGCTGGCAGGTCTAGACAGCCATTTGCGGCCAGAAATCCCGCCCGCGCGCGTCTGGAAAAAAATTGTGCTGGACCTGCCTCAGCAAAAAGGGGCGAGACGGCTCAATCCCTATTTAGGTTGGTTAGTCGCAGCGGGACTGGCGGCCTTCACACTGTTCTCAAATTACAGCCAACGTCCTGAAGAGTTTGCCCCGCTGGTGGTGCTTGGCGATGCGCAACAACATGGGCAATGGGTGGTCAGTCGTAGCAGCGATCTTCGCCATCTGAAGTTAACCCCCCTGAAAGCGGTGGCTGTTACCTCCGCCAACAGTTTGCAGTTATGGCTTATTCCTGCGGGTAAACAGCCTGTTTCGCTGGGGTTACTGGCAGCCAATGCACCCACGCAGGTTGAGACCAATAACAGGACGTTGCCAGCAGGTACCGCGATTGCCATCAGCCTTGAACCGCAAGGCGGCTCTCCCACCGGGCAACCCACGGGGCCAGTGCTGTTCAGTGGGGTGTTGTAAGGATATCAGCGATGTAGTGGTCTAATCATTTCGGACACCGCCAGAGGTTTTTCTGCGTTTGCCTCTCTTTTTCAGCCGGCGACAGTCCGCCGTTGAATTTGTGTGGTCGTA